>CAYNTC010000120.1:0-7135 GCA_964399795.1 uncultured Pirellulales bacterium
TTTTCTCAGGCCATTATGGCGCAATTATCTATCTGCCTTATGCCCAGCAAAAATCTTTAGATTTTTTTACGAAGAAGTTCAATATGAAATAGCTCGAACTAATGCGCATTGCGAATTTGATAGATATTGAAGTTGTTGAAAGTGCTTGCCTGAGATAATCCATGCTTGATTGTATCTTGGCGGGTAAATATAATATGTGCCAACTATTGCAGAATTGAACAGGTGTGTTTATGAGCAGAAACTTCGTCAGAGCTATTTTCCCAGGTTCATTTGATCCAATTACTAACGGCCATCTGGACGTCGTCAACCGTGGAATGAGACTGTTCGATGAACTTATCATCGCTGTCGGCCGAAGTCCGATCAAGAACCAACTGTTCACGCCTGAAGAACGCATCGAAATGATAGCTGAGCTTATAAAAGATATGCCGGGCGTTTTGGTTGAGGCATTCGACGGCCTGACTGTTGAATACGCAGCGAAGAAAAAGGCAAATGTCATCCTACGAGGCTTACGAAGTCTTACAGATGTTCAATACGAGTTTCAGCTTGCCATGACGAACCGTGCTGTAGCCGGGATAGAGACAGTCTTTATTATGACAAGTGAGCAGTACGGCTTTACCAGTTCTACTTTGATTCGTGAGGTGGCCTCACTCGGCGGGGACCTGTCAAACCTGATTCCGGAAATCGTTCATAATCGTTTGCGGCGGCGCTTTAAAAATTGTAAGTGAATATATGCGTAAAATAAGTGCTTATGTATACAGCCGACTCACCAACGCGTAAACGAAATGCCGGATCTTAAAAAATGTTTACGGTCAGTGTCGAAAATCATTTTCGAGCATCACACAAGCTAACCTTACCGGGAGGCTCATCCGAACCTGTTCACGAACACGACTGGCTCGTCACCGCAAATGTCTGCAATGAGAGCCTCAATGATTCAGGTTTTGTAATTGACTTTCGCAGACTAAAGGCGATGCTTAGTGATATTGTGGCCAAGCTCGACAGGATGCAGCTTCAGAAAATCATCTATTTTCGACGGAACAACCCGTCCGCCGAGAACGTAGCCAAATATGTATACAATCAGCTTGAGGCAAGATTGCCTAAGGGCCTGATATTAAAGAGCATACGGGTCGTTGAACAGCCTGGCTATTCTGCAGAGTATGCAAAATCCGATGAAGCAAAGACTTAAACTATAGCGAATAGTCTGCAGATAGCGGTAAAATTTGACGATACTTCAGGAAGAACTTTGCTATAATAGTGCTGGTTAAGCATTAACGTTTTGTTGTTGATAATGGGCGCAATATTAACTACAGAAGATCAAGTTTTGTATGCTTTGTCAAATTTGTAACAAAAAGACTGCCACTATCCATCTGACTGAGATTAACGATGGCATGCGCAGCGAAATGCATATCTGCGAACATTGCGCAGCCGAGCAGGGTATAGCAGCCAAGAGCCAGATTGCCATAAATGAACTGCTCAGTAACCTGTTAGCCATGCAGCCGACAGATGAAGAGATGTTTGGCGATTCAGATCACGACCTGCAGTGCCCGCGTTGCGGTTTCACTCTGGAAGAATTCCGAAAGCAAGGCGTCTTGGGTTGCCCTAACGACTACGAAATTTTCGAAAGGGCTCTATTGCCGCTCATCGAGAGAGCCCACAACGGCAAGGCGGTTCATCGCGGTAAAATTCCCGCCAAAGTGCCGCAGGACACAAGAAAACAAATAAAAATCTCTAATCTACGCCAGCAACTTGAAACTGCCGTTCAAAGTGAAGATTACGAACGGGCAGCGGAACTGCGTGACGAGCTAAATCGGCTCCAGTAGCCTCGATATGCTCGCTTGTAGTAAAATTTTTTACGATATGTTAGTTATGAAATTAACCGATATAAGCAATGATATAAATGAATGGTTCAGCGGTTCAGGACCTCTGTCTGATATCGTAATATCCTCACGCATTCGCTTGGCCAGAAATCTTGCCGGCCACAAATTCCTCAGCCATTGCTCAAACGCTGAAAAAGCCGAAATACTCAAACAGCTAAAGGAGATTTTGTTGTCGCTTGACCTTGGAGATAGGGTCTTCTATATAAGCGTGGATAAGACCTCTGCACTGAACAGGAATTTTTTGGTTGAGCGGCATCTTATAAGTCGCCATCACGCCTTAGCTAAGGGGCCAAGGGGTGTAGTAATAGCCCGACGGGAATTCTTTACCGCTATGATAAACGAAGAGGACCATCTGCGAATTCAGATACTCAAAGCCGGTTGTCAACTCTCTGATTGTGCCAAGCAGATAAACCGCATCGATGATAATATCGAGCATAAGGTTGATTATGCCTTTAGTACTCGTTTCGGTTACCTTACCGCGTGCCCCACCAATCTGGGAACCGGCATAAGGGTTTCTGTAATGCTGCACCTTCCCGCACTAAAAATGACAGGCCAGATAGAAAAGTTCTTGAGAGCCGCAAAGGATATGAACCTGGCTATACGGGGTCTTTTCGGTGAAGGGACCGAAGCTGCAAGTGACCTGTATCAGATTTCCAACCAGGTGACACTCGGTGTTTCCGAGTCGGAAATCGTCCGCCAGTTTGAGGACCTCATAATCCCCGAGATAGTCGAATACGAGAACGCTGCCAGAGCCCAATTGCTATCTAAGCAAGTCAACACGCTCGATGATAAGATCTCTCGAGCCATGGCACTATTGCAGAACGCTCGTCTGATAAGTTCGCAGGAGGCGCTGTTTTTGCTCAGCCATCTGCGTCTGGGCTTAAATATGCACGAGCATATGGGTGCCTCAACACCTGCAATAAAAAAACTCTGCCAACTCAAGGGCGCCGGTAATACGGTAAAGAAAGACCGCGGCCTGTCTATCAGAACCATAAATCGTCTGTTTATGCTGACTTTGCCCGCCCACCTTCAACTGAATTATGGAAAGTCTTTAGACGCAACACACAGGGACGCACTTCGAGCCAAAATTATTCGCTCAGCTCTAAAACAGGAACAATAGTCTCCATCTTCTGTAATGTTATACCCGCTTTTCAGATGACTATCATGTAGTGGTTTATATTTATGAGATTGCTATTCTCAAATGATTGATGAGCGGTGCCACGAAATAGAAAAATTGCTTATATACTCAAACTGACCTATTTACTAACATTATTATTGATGAGTCTTTTATACGCCTCAGGCGTATTAATTTGCAAAGACATCTATCGCCTTGTCATTCTGAGCCCTTCGCTCCGCTCAAGGGTAAACTCCACGAAGTGAAGCGAAGAATCTGGCCAGAGGAAATATGGATTTTCTTTTGCTAAAGCCGGATGCTTCGCCTTCTCGCCTTTGCGTAGCCGTCCATTCTCCGTAGCA
This sequence comes from uncultured Pirellulales bacterium, assembly GCA_964399795.1. Lineage (GTDB taxonomy): Bacteria > Planctomycetota > Phycisphaerae > Sedimentisphaerales > Anaerobacaceae > CAYNTC01. The sequence goes on from CAYNTC010000120.1 coordinate 3,351, forward strand.
GAGCTACTGCGAAGGATGAACTTCGGCGGAGCGAGGTCGGCTCAGCATGACAATAAAAACGGTCAGTTTGAGTTATATAATAAGTGAAAGAGAAGCTGCTATTAGAAATTAGTCCCTTATGCGTTGAGCTTATAATTTCCAGGCGTTGGCAAATGCCCTGAAGCTGCGGTCGTAAGTTTTTTCGACATCGTCAGGGAAACAACAGCCGGGCAGTTGTCTCATAGAAAGATGATAACTTATACACTCGCAACATATCCCTTTCTTATCGCAGCCGGGATATGAACAATTACAATTTTTCAGATTCTGCTGCTTTTTGCATTCCATAGATTCAAATATCCCCTTGCATTATAAAACATTTAGAACTCCCAAATAAACTTGTCTGACGACAGTCAAGATTTAGGGGCTAAACATTGGAGTTTCTCTAACTCATAATCTTATATACCGTTGCGCCGCAATTCAGACACTTCCATACATAGATTTTCCGGGCATCGCGAATCCAAATGATAACCCAGAAGCCAGCCGTGAGAAAGGTCAAAATCAAACGCGGCAAATGATTGATCCTCACCCTACGCACCGGCACCTGCCTGAGACACTTGCCGCAATAGCCTGTTGCTTCTTCAAAACGACTAAATCGCATTGTCCCGTACAGTCTTTCTACTTGACAGCCACTTTGTATAGGCTGATGCTCAAGGGGACCACTGATACCGTTTGGGTAAGGTCCGTAGCTTCTGCCTCTTTAATCACCACCTTAGGTGCTTCTCCTGGCTCGTTGTACGCCATTGGATCGTCACTGGCTATAATCCAGGTCTTAGCTTTACCTGTTATCTCGGCCCCTTTGATATCCATATTGACCTGATACGTGTCACTTGTCGGATTAACAATGCCAACTGTCAATGCCTTTTTATCTTCCGTCCAGGCAGCAGCGATATCTAATGGAGTTTCAGTTGAGCCCACCTGAATTGGTAGAGCACCAAATTCCTTGCGATACAACATCAAGGGCAGAGCCGTCGTAGCAAAGCAGGCACTCGTTTTGGTTGTCTTTATGCAGCCAATGACGTTGACTGTCTGAGCGTAATTGGCCATAAAATACAAATCGCTATTCCTAAAATATTCATGTAAGCCAATAACAACACCGAGGGCATCCTTGAGATGATACCGAACTCCTAATTCACCATATATGTAGTTACCATACCAATAATTCCATTCGTCCATGGCAATCCGAATATCCTTGCCCCTTAATTCTTTGATTTCTTTGCGGTATTTTCTATGTGCATCTGCTTTACGCTTTATCTGCTCAGCTAATTGTCTTGTATGTTCAATGACATCACTCTTTTCTTTGCAGTAAATATGCTCACTGATGAGGTTCATATAATCTGAGCAGACCTTCAGCATACTTTCGCTCCATTGGCCTACCTCTCCAACGCCGATGAGTTTTATCTTTGGATCAACCTTCCACATTGCCTCAGCTACGCGGTTATGTTTTTTTACGTATTCTTCCAGAGGCATGTGTCCCAACTGCCATGAACCATACATTTCATTACCTACGGCCCACCATTTAACGTTAAATGGCTCTGGATGACCATTCTGGCTGCGCTGCTTTCCCATCGGCGTATCTGCTGGACCGTTACAGTATTGGACCTGGTCAGCTACTTCTTCAACAGTGCCAAGGCCCGTATTAACCGCGATGAACGGCTCTGCATCTATCAATTCCATTAACTCCATGTACTCATGTATTCCGACATCATTGTGCTCGACACCCTTCCAAGCGGGGTTTTTCCGTGGAGGCCTTTTATCACGAGGGCCAATGCCGTCACGCCAATTGTAGCCGCTTACAAAGTTGCCGCCTGGCCAGCGATATATAGGTGAATTAAGCTCTTTTAATAGTGCAACAACATCTTTACGCCAACCTTTGATATTGTCCGCCGGCATTAACGAAAGTGTCCCGATTTTGAATTTTCCGGCTCCCTCGCTATAAATTTCGATCGTGACATTTTCGCTCGAGGATGGAGCCGTAAATATCAACGTGTATACCCGAAATTCAAAGCTTATTTTGTTTATGACTTGACCAATTCCTTGACCTTTGTCTGATACCAATCGCACCCAAACTGGCAAAGCACCTTCGTCTCCGGCAAGGATGATCCTACCGACGTATTTTTTATCCTTTACAAGCGCCAGGCCTTCCTGTGAGATTCCAGCCCCCGTTCCATCGCCCGGCAGATTAATGACCGGCGAATGCTCACCGACGTAGGCGTTTGCGGAATCCATTGTGACCGTGCCGGGTGGCCCAATGACTTTCCAGGGGGAGGCATTTAGATATTTGTATGGCCCCGCTGTCCAAAATGGGTCTGTTGCGGTGGCCCATGGATCAAAATCGTCGGTTATTGGATAATAAAACTTTCGGTCTTCTATCATCTCTGCCCATATTCCACCATAGATGCAGCGTCCGAGGTGCTCGATAAACTGGCCATAGATATACTTGGAAATCGGCCTACCAACTTTTTCAGCATCAATCGTCACCTCTGCCTGTTTCACTGCCTTGGTTATTGATTCGGCAAGGCCCACCTGATATGAATCCACAAGCATCGCTATTGCAACGCAGGTCACACAAAGACACTTAGCTCTTAACATGCCAGATTCCTTTCTTTTTTCCTGTTTTAACTTCGTGAAAGCTGTATCCTCATGGGCGATATTTTAAGCCCAATCAATCAAAACGCAATTCTATTATATCCTCTCCATTTCTTGCCGCGAATAGCTTGAATCTCTTTGATATCTCTTGCGTATATTGATATGCCGTCTCGCGTGTGTTCACTATACTTCGAGTATTAGAAAAGGAAAATGCAGAATTGAAAAAGCATATCGAAGAGCTCGAACAAATTCTGGGTATGAACTCGAAGGATTCATCCAAGCCACTGTCGTCCGGTCTGCAAGGAATTTACCTCGTACAGCCGAAGCGTCGGCATAAAAACATGAAGCAAAAAAAGGCCGCCAGCTTCATTAATCGGCATTTCTAACTGTATTTTAATCTGATGCTCATTATATACAATAACGGTCTGCAATCCGGTTCACATGACTTTTTGTTTTTTTCATCAACCAACCTCCAAAGCCAGATACATTGGTTTCAAAGCACGCCTTAAACTTAACTATGAGACCTCTGGGTTTGTGGTGGTTATTAGAAATGTGGCCTAACCAACTTCCGAATTCAAATTACTATCACTTCGCTTTAAGCTTAGATGTAAAAGCTCCTTCGCCAGAAGAACCATAAGAGAGCCAAAGTGATAAAGCAAGTACAACGCACCTAAGCCACAAATGATATTTTTCAAAGTTTCCACCATCTTAAGAGCCTTTCTATATCGATACCAAATCACCTTTGGCTAACGTCGCCTCAACACTAATCCATCTACAAAATCCTACTTTAAAATAATTAAAGCGTGGTTAGTATTTTGTTAAGATTGCGTTAATACACGGCATATCCACTTTAAATCGAAAATGGCTCTCGGTTCCGGCCTTGACAGGGCCGCATTTTAAGGCCATTATTACTGTGTTATGTGAGCATTTCTGAATAACGACCTGTTACTTGGTGCGGGTATGAATCAATACGCCTCAGGCGTATAAAAAAGATATATAATCTTTCACCATTCTTAAAAGAAACGAGAATTGTTACGCCTCAGGCGTATAAAGTGGACTTTTATAAACAGAGGTTTGCATGACAAAGCCAAACATACTTGTCGTGGACGATGAGGAGGACATAAGGGAGCTTGTTCAGCTCAATCTCGCTCGCGAAGGCT
>CAYNTC010000121.1:0-7131 GCA_964399795.1 uncultured Pirellulales bacterium
GATCTTGGGCTGTGCAGGTAATTTTGACTGGGACGAATTTTGCTCTGTTGCTGAAGGATTGTGTGGCTGCTGGCAGAAACAGGCCGCTGATAGAAAACTCGACGACGGCCGGGGCAGCAAAAGTAAAGAGCGACTTGAGAAACCTAATTTGAATTGCGAGCATATATGTATAATGAGCTGGAGCGTTTCTGCGCAGGACCCCAGGAGATTTGCCGCTTATCTTCTGTCGAATATTATTGGGGATAGTGCTGGTTCGCGTTTTTACTGGGAATTGGTTGATAGCGCCTTGGCAGAAACGGCGTCGATGCAATTTGGGCCAATGGATGGTACCGGAGTATTTTGTAGTTATATCTTATGTAGCCGTGAAAATGTCGATAAAGTCATTGATATAGTGAAGAATATCTTTAATAGTGTCTCTAACGATGGCATCACGGAGGCGGAACTTACAAAGGCGAAGAACAAGACCTTAAGTGCGCTCGTAATCGAAAACGAGCTTTCTCATGGCCGACTGATACGTTTGGGTGCGAACTGGTTGTATTTACAGCAGTATCGCAGCATCGAGCAAGACGTCAATGCCATAAGAGCGGTTACTACCGATGATGTCAACACACTTGCAAGCCGGTTCAATCTTGGTGATTTTACGCAGTTTTCAATAGGACCTGCACCGTCAGGTTAGCTCCAGGCGATATAGGTTAATCGATGTTCACTACGTGGCTTTTAAACTAATCCCAATGCGGCGAGAACCAGGGTGTTTTGCACATCAGATAATGGTAGTGGATTCTGGAAGTCATATCTACATTGGGGAATTTTATTCTTAAATGAAGCTCTCGATTCTTTCGTTGGGCAGCTTCAATTTGGTCTTGCCTTTGAGTCGTATGGTTGCTATATCTTTGGATTACCATGACATATTTAGCTGTTCCAATATCAGCGGCTGATTCGAGTCAGGCACAGCGGCAGATTAAACAGGCTATATCCGACGGCGCGGAGGTTTTGGAACTGCGGACAGATTACATCGAGAATCTTACCGTTGACCAGATTAGTACTTTAGTCACAGAGACCAAAAGAGCCTATCGCAAGATGCCTATTATCGTAACTTGCCGCGATGAGCGACAGGGTGGGGCTGGTTCCTATCCACAGCAGTTACGGCTCGCGGTGCTTGTAGCTGCTGTAAAAGCCGGTGCGGAGTTCGTAGATTTCGAATATGAGAATTTCCGGATTACGGAGAACCAGGAGAGAATAAGAGTTGCATTATCGCAAAATCCGAGAGCTCGGCTGATTTTGTCTGCCCATAACTTCGAAAGTAAGTTCGACAATATCAAGAAACTTTACCGTGATGTATTAGCTATGTATCCATCCGCGATACCGAAGCTGATTTATACTGCGAATCACATTAACGACTGCTTTGAGGCGATGGATCTGCTGCGCCAGAGCAGCGGCGAACGAATAGTCTTTTGTATGGGCCAGGCTGGCCTTATCACAAGGCTGCTCGCAAAGAAATTGGACAGCTTCGTGACTTACGCGAGCATTGACGAAAAAAGCGCAACGGCACCAGGACAGATCACCGTCAAGCAGTTAAAAGAGCTATACCAGCACGATTTCGTGGATGGCGATACGGAACTTTTCGGCGTCATTGCAGACCCTGTGGGGCATTCACTCAGCCCAGCCATCCATAATGCGTGCTTTTCTGAGAAAAAGATGAATAGGTTATATTTGCCATTATTGGTCGAAGGAGGTCAGCAGGGCTTTGATTCATTCTTACATAATGTCATTCAGAGAAAATGGCTGAACTTTCGCGGCTTCAGCGTGACGATTCCACATAAGCAAAATGCCCTCAACTACGTTCGGCAAAGGCACGGTTCTATCGAGCCGTTAGCGGAAAAAATCGGGGCAGTTAATACTCTTATTGTCGATTCACGGGCGACGAGCGACGAGCGACGGATCAGTGCCTACAACACCGATTACGCAGGCGCAATCGATGCTGTCATTTCGGGAATGGGTATCAAGCGAGCCGGCTTGAAAAAAATTTCGGTAGCAGTTATTGGCGCAGGTGGCGTGGCAAGAGCAATAGTGGCCGGACTTTCTGACGCAGGAGCAAAGATTAAAATTTATAACCGCACGGTCGAAAAGGCTGAAAGACTTGCCGAAGAGTTTGGCTGCGAGTTTGCCGGCCTGGACGACCTGGCAAATCTGGATGCGAAATTATTGATAAATTGTACAAGTATTGGAATGCACCCGAACATCGACGCAACACCCGTACCTAAGGAATATCTTAAAAGGGGCATGACTATTTTTGATACGGTTTATAATCCTGCCAAGACTATGCTTCTCAAGCAGGCAAAGAGAAAAAAACTAAAAACAATCGACGGTGTTTCTATGTTCGTCAATCAAGCTGCTGCACAATTCAAACTCTTCACCGGCCAGAACGCCAACCCCAAACTTATGCGAAAAACGATTACGAATTGTCTCCGTAATCCATAGCATGTAAAAATCTATTGGGAAAGTCGTGTGGAACAAAAAACATAATTTATATATTTCATACGAAATGTGAAGGACTCAATTGATGTTTTTCATCGCGAAAAAGTTGAAGAAAATAATGTCAATCGATAATAAAAAAGAGAGGCAAAAGCAGTTGGAAGAACTTGCACGAAAAGTAGGGACCAGCACATCTTATTATGCCCCTGGCATTCCCCCCGATGCTCATCCTCCCGAAGCAGAGTTAGTTGCCAGAATACAAGATGCTCGCAGGACGAATAGCATTGTCCATTCAAGCATTTCAGCCATTGTATCTGCCGTAATAGCTTTGCTAAGTGCAATAGCAGCTTGGCTCGCCGTGGTTTATAATTGATTTTGCTTTGTAGAAACTATTGCAGGTTGTCATTTCGAGCAAGCCGAAGGCGAGTCGAGAAATCTGCTTTTGAATAGATTTCTCCGCTACGCGTCCCTTAGGGACGCTTCGGTCGAAATGACAGTGAGTCTTTTCTACAGAGCAAATTGAATTTAGATTGTGCTCACGCTTTTTGACTATCAAATTTATCGTTGCTTTGCGATAATAATTATTGGTATATTCATAAGTGTAAAACTGGGAGCTAAAAACTTAAAATTACGATGTAAATCTTTAGTTCTGCCGCTCGTAAGTGTTTGGTTTTACCCGCCTTCGCAGAAAGCCACGGGTTCTACCCGTGAATGAATGCGAGAAGGGTATCCGCCGAAGCTTCAGCGAAGGCGGATGTGCTTCGGCGGGTTCCGCCGTAGGTGTTCATCCTTCGTAGTAGTTCTACTACGGAGAATGGAAAGGTGCCACGGGCTATGTCCGTGGGGCTCCACATTTTTCACTTTACACTTTTAGCTGTTTATTATGGTGGTGATGAGACAAATAGAAGAGTTTAGTCAGCGGATTGGAAGCGAGTTTGGCGCAGAGCGAATCATACTTTTTGGTTCTTATGCGCGAGGTGAAGTCACTGAAGATTCGGACATTGACTTGCTTGTTGTTGCTAAGACTTCTCTATCACCATCTGAGCGTTATAGTGCGGTTCGGCGTCTATTAGCTGATGTCCCTGCCAGCTTTGATATTATTGTCAAGACGCCGCAGGAGTATGCTCGCTGGCGGTCTGTAGTAAATAATATCGTCTATTTTGCGGACAAATACGGGAAAGTTCTTTATGAACGAAGAGACTCGTGAAGCTGTTCGGCAATGGCTGGCAAAAGCACAAAGTGACTGGGATGCGGTCGAGATTCTTATCGCAAGTAAGAAATGCCCCACCGATACGGTTTGTTTTCATTGTCAACAGTTTGTTGAGAAGTTGCTGAAAGCGCTTCTTACTCTACACGATATTGAAGCACCAAAGACGCACGATTTACGAAGATTGACACAGTTAGCCCAGCCTTTTGCTCCAGAACTTTCTTTTTAGCATCTCAGCTATCCCGCATTTCGTTATTTAATTATTGCTCTGCGATAATAGTTATTGGTATATTAGAAGCGAAAGAAGGAGGAGATTCCCGCCTGCGCGGGAATGACATTGAAAGAAACAATAATATGGCTATCCGGATTGAGGTGCCCAAAGATAAGATAGCTGATTTTTGCCAGCGAAATTGTATTCGTAGTCTTGCATTGTTTGGTTCTGCGCTGCGGGAAGATTTCAGACCCGGCAGCGATATCGATGTCCTTGTTGAGTTCGAGCGGGAATACAGGCCCGGATTTAAAGAACTGGTTGAAATGCAAGATGAGTTGACTCAGATTTTCGGCCAAAAGGTCGACCTTGTCGAGCGTCAAGCCGTGGAGAAAAGCGAAAACTACATTCGCAGACGAAATATTCTTCAGTCGGTGGAGTCGATTTATGTGGCGAGATGACGCCTATATACTCGATATGCTCATAGCTGCACGCAAAGTTGAGAGCTTCACTGAGGGCGTTACATGGGAAAAATTCAAAGCTGATGACCTTCTGCAAAACGCCGTTATGCACCAGATTCAGATAATTGGTGAAGCCGCCTGTAAAGTCTCTCAGGAATACAAGTCGGCTCATCCGCAAGTCCCTTGGCAGGTGATTATCGGTATGCGAAACCGTCTTGTTCACGAATACTTTGATATTATTCCTGAAAGGGTCTGGGACGTCGTTCAAAACAATATATCCGAATTGATACGGCTTATCGAGCCACTTGTGCCGCCTGATGAATCTAAAGAAGCAGATGCTTGATTATGAATATTGAAAAGCAAATTGAATACTGGAAAGAAAGTAGCGATGAGGACTTCGCGGCAGCTCAATCACTACTTGAAAAAGGTCACTTTCGCCATAGTCTTTTCTTTGCGCACCTTGCTCTTGAAAAGATGCTAAAAGCACATGTTACCAAGCGAATAAAAGATATACCGCCGCGAATACACAATCTTGTTCGCCTTGCTGAAATTGCTAATCTCAACCTCGATCAAGAACAGGAGCAACTTTTACGTGAGTTTGGTTTCTACCAATTGGAAGGGCGTTACCCTGATTTTGAAGAAATACTGCTCGAGTCAGGTTTTACGGAGGAAGAAATCTCAAGAGCCAAAAGGATGTTATCATGGTTGAAGAAACAATTGTAGCCGCGGTAAAGCGGTATTTAACTGGGCTGCCAACTTTGGGCATCCATGCTCGTCGGGCGGTTTTGTTTGGCTCGTTTGTAAGTGGCGGGGCTGATGAATATAGTGACATAGACTTAATTGTTATCGCTCCGGAGTTTGACGGCCCTCGAGAAATTTCATTAGTTCAAGCTCTTTGGCGTGCAACTGTTGCTGATAATCGCATTGAGCCTATTGCCTGCGGTGAGAAGGAATGGGAGACTGACAGCGCACGTCCCATTTTGGAAATCGCCCGGCGGGAAGGCATCGTTGTCGCTGTTTAGAAACCAACGATTACGCGTTCCCTATATAATCCAGATATGAAATTATATTTTTTTGAGGTATAGAAGTGACGAAATCTAAAAAGGTAGTTTTAGCATATAGTGGTGGTTTGGATACCAGCGTGATTCTGCCGTGGCTCAAAGAGACCTATGGCTATGAGGTCATCGCCTTTGCAGCCGACTTGGGCCAAGGCGACGAGCTGACCGGAATCAAAAAAAAGGCGCTATCCAGTGGAGCGGTTAAATGCGTGGTCAAAGATATAAAAAGAGAATTCGTAGAAGACCATCTCTGGCGGCTGCTAAAATCTGGTGCGGTTTATGAGGGTGGGTATCTATTAGGCACAAGTATAGCCCGGCCTTTAATTGCCAAGCACCAGGTCGACGTTGCCCACGCCGAGCGTGCAACTGCTGTAGCCCACGGCGCAACTGGTAAGGGCAATGACCAGGTCCGGTTTGAAGTGAGCTACATGGCGCTTGATCCATCGCTGAAGATTGTTGCGCCATGGAAGGACCCCAAATTCAAATTGACATCTCGTGAGGCTGCAGTTGATTATGCTAAAAAGCATAAAATTCCGGTCGAACAAACCAAGGAAAAAATCTATTCCCGCGACCGCAATCTCTGGCACATAAGTCACGAAGGGGCTGACTTGGAAGATCCGGCCAATGAGCCGAAGGAAAATTTGTTTGTTATATCCCGTCCGATTTCCAAGACGCCTGATAAACCAGATTATGTGACGATAGGCTTTCATGAGGGTGTTCCGGTGAAGCTTGACGGCAAGCTTACAAGCGGTGTAAAGCTAATCGAGGCGCTAAATCAGATTGGCGGCAAACATGGTGTCGGCCAGGTCGACCTTGTTGAGAACCGGCTTGTCGGCATGAAATCGCGCGGAGTATATGAGACGCCGGGTGGTACCATTCTCGTTAGCGCTCACACCATTTTGGAGAGTCTAACACTGGACAGGGAAACAATGCACTACAAACAGCAGATCGCTTTGAAATATGCTGAGCTTGTGTATTATGGCCTGTGGTTTTGCCAGTTGCGAGAGGCTCTTGACGCGTTTATTGATGTCACGCAGCGCAACGTTACCGGCGAAGTGAAAATGAAACTGTTTAAGGGACGCTGCACATTGGCTGGTGTTAAGAGTCCATACAGTCTCTATAGTACCGATTTAGCAAGTTTTAAAATGGGAGCCGAATATGACCCAACCGATGCGACTGGTTTTATTCGTTTATTTGGCTTGCCTTCGAAAGTAGCCGGTGTGATCGACCGAAAAATACGCAAGGACACGAAAACATAACAGCGGGAAAAGCCGAATGTTGAACTCGACTTTTAGCAATAGGACGTAAAAGCGGTGCCGGAGTGGATTTGGTTTATATTTATATTTGCATTTGGTTGTTGTATTGGGAGCTTTTTGAACGTTGTAATTTATCGTTTGCCGCGTGATAAATCGCTGATAAAGCCCGGTTCTTTCTGCCCCGAATGTGGTAAGCACATCCGTTTCTACGATAATATACCGCTTGTTTCTTGGCTTGTCCTGGGCCGAAAGTGCAGATATTGCAAAGCCCCAATCTCGCCGCGCTATTTTGTGGTTGAGTTATTGACAAGCGTTATTTTCGTTGGTCTGTTTTATATGTATTTTCATACCGACTTGCTCAGTAGCGTCAAAATAGACGGCATTTGGTTAATTTACCTTCTTCACATAATTTTATTGGCTGCGTTCATAGCTGCGTCCGCGATAGATTTGGAATACTGGGTTATTCCTA
>CAYNTC010000122.1:0-7085 GCA_964399795.1 uncultured Pirellulales bacterium
ATGCTTCGCCTTTCGGCTCAGCATGACAATAAAAACGGTCAGTTTGAGTAAATAATTACATAAGGAGTAAAGTAAAATGTCAAAAGCAGACATCGGCCTGATTGGTTTGGCGGTAATGGGCAAAAATCTAATCCTTAATATGGAAAGCAAAGGCTTTACTGTAGCCTGCTACAATCGAACGCTATCAAAAGTTGATAACTTTATCAATGGCCGAGCAGAAGGTAAAAACATCATCGGCTGTCACTCAATCGAAGAATTTACCGCAGCGCTGAATAAACCTCGCAAAATAATGCTTATGGTAAAGGCCGGCAAGCCCGTTGACGACTTTATCGAAAAGCTATTGCCGCACCTTGAGGATGGTGACATTATAATTGACGGCGGCAACAGCCACTTTCCCGATACAATTCGAAGAACCAAATATGTCGAGAGCAAAGGCAAATTGTACATCGGCACGGGTGTATCAGGCGGCGAAGAGGGAGCGCTTAAAGGACCATCGATAATGCCGGGCGGGTCGCCTGCTGCCTGGGAGCATGTCAAACCTATCTTCCAGAAAATTGCAGCAAAGGCCCCCGACGGCCAACCATGCTGTGAATGGATGGGTGAAAATGGGGCCGGCCACTTTGTCAAGATGACACACAACGGCATTGAGTACGGCGATATGCAGATGATCTGCGAGACATATCAGATGATGAAAAAAGGTCTCGGTATGACCAACCAACAGATGCACGAGATTTTCGCTGAATGGAACAATGCTGAGCTTGGCTCGTATCTCATCGAGATAACGGCAGACATCTTAGGACATAAAGACGAAGACGGCAGTGAAGTCATAGACATTATTCTGGATACCGCAGGCCAGAAAGGAACCGGCAAATGGACCGCAATTGAGGCCCTTAACCTGGGTCAGCCATTGACGCTTATCGGCGAAGCTGTCTTTGCTCGATGCCTCTCAGCCCTGAAGGAAGAACGCGTGGCTGCCTCGAAGGTACTCAAAGGACCGAGGGCAAAGTTCAAAGGCGATAGTAGTAAATTTATTGAAGATCTGCGAAAAGCCTTATACGCATCAAAGATTGTCAGCTATGCACAGGGCTATCAACTAATGCGTGCCGCCGCCAAAGAGTACAACTGGAACCTTAACTATGGTGGCATTGCATCGATCTGGCGAGGCGGCTGTATTATTCGTTCGGTGTTCCTCACAAAGATAAAAGAAGCCTTTGATAAAAAACCTTCTCTGGAAAACCTGCTGCTCGACCCGTTCTTTAAGCGTGCGGTCCAAAAAGGCCAGACCTCATGGCGACGAGTAGTTAACACAGCAGTCAAGCTCGGCATTGCCATGCCGGCGGTGAGTTCTGCTCTGACCTTTTACGATGGCTACCGCGCTGAACGTCTGCCAGCTAATTTATTGCAAGCCCAGCGGGACTACTTTGGCGCTCACACATACGAGCGATTGGATAAACCGCGAGGCGAATTCTTCCACACAAACTGGACCGGCCGAGGCGGTGAAACCTCAGCTTCAACCTACAACGTTTGATACTCACACGCCAAAACAGAGGGAATGGTACAAAACGCAATAGTTAATTCAAACGCTTGTGTTTGAAGATGGTCGATTTGTTTTTCAAGATATATACGATAATGTCCGCTCTGCTGACAATACCCACGAGCCTGCCTTGATTCAGCACAGGGACGCGCCGGAAATTGTTTTCTATAAGACAGTCACAAATATCAAACAAGCTATCGTCCTGGTCGAAGCTCACCACCTTTTCGGTCATAATGTCCGCGACTTTTATATCCTGTGGTTGGGGATGATACAACAGCTTTAGAACATCCTTTTCCGATAGGATACCTAAAAGATTCATGCAGTCATCAACAACAGGTAGGCCGGTGATATTCTTTGTCGCAAGAACCTCTACCACTTGATAAATTGGTGTATCCTTCCTGACAGTTAGCAGACCCCACTGCATGATGTCCTGTGCCAGCGGGCTGTTTTGATGTTTCGTGGATTTGACAGCCGACGATTTCTTTGGTTTGAATCTATCCTTATTAGCTCGAATAAGATCGGCTCTACTGACAATACCTGCGAGTCTGCCCTGGTGCAATATAGTGACTCTGCGAAAGTTATTATTTGTCAAACATTCGCATATATCAGATACACTGCCATCGATGTCAAAACTGACAACGTCTTTGGTCATATAGTCTTCAACATTACCCGGCAGAAACTCGGAATCGTACAGTAATTTCAACACATCCTTTTCAGAGATAATTCCTGCTAAGCCCACATCATCAACGACGGGCAGACCACTGACGTGCTTCTCAGCCATAATTCCTATAGCTTTATATACCGATTCCTCTCTCCTGACGGTTATCACGCCACATTGCATTATATCTCCGATTCTTTGAGGCTCGGTTTCCTCGAGCGTTGAAGAGTTATCGGTCGATCTACTGTCTTTGCCCATTTGTGAGGGTCTTTCGCTCGCCATGGTATTTCTCCAAAAAAACGTCTTTTTCAACACATCACGTCCATTCGTTAGACGGTTTGTACCATTTGATAGCGGACGTCTTTTTGCACTACTTATATCGGCCTATTACCCCTGTTGCTTTACAGGGTATCTTCGGCCTGCGGAGAAAACCGAACAACGCTTCCGATAAATAGCTATGCAATGGGAGCTTGTCGATCAAGGACGAGAGGCAGAGAATGTTTCCGATAGTTGGCCGATTTCGCTGAGCAGCTTCTCGATCGTTCGTTTGCTCTTACCCCAATCGTACAGTTGGCCAGGCACCTCGGTCTCTGCTATCAATCCGGTGCCGGTATCCTCCGCTACAACCGCCAGGCGAATCGTGCCCTGCCAGGCCCACATGCTCGAAGGAAGAACGGCTTCAATCATGCAGGATTGCTGCGTCTCGGATACCGACTGTATCTTCATACAGTGCTTGGCCAGTGAACAAATTGTCCCTAGAAGCACATGGCCAAAATTATGAGGTAGGTGCATTTGTCTGGCTTTGGTGGTCTTAATGCCAATCGCTACGCCCAGTTTACTGCTGACCTTGCCGAGAGCCTCCATCGGGATAGATACAGGCATAACAGTCTGGGCAATATTCAAGAATTTATCGGCGCTTAGGAATTCACCCTTTGCCTGATTTGCGTATGAAGCAATAATTTCCTGACATTTGGGATCGGCGATTATCTGCCGATACGAGGTGAAACCGGCTATACCTTCCTGACTTACAAGCTGCGCGCCACACTCCGAGCAAAACCGTCCGGCCACTTCGCTACCACAGTTCGAACAGAACATTTTTGCATCTCCCTAACTATCTACACAATTTCATGAAAAACCAGCTTATAGCAATTGTATCGGCTAAACACATTTGGTATTTTAGGCAGAAAAACTAATACTAAGTTACTCGTGATTCAATGAGTTGTCATTCCGTACACATTTGGCTGCACTTGAGGGCAGGCTTTGATGCGGAATCTGGATTCCTGCCGTGGCGGATTGACATTCCATAATCGAACCCTAAGGCCGTAAAGAGAACTCAAAACAAGGAAGATTGTTATGTATAAGATTTTTATGCTAATTGCCCTGCCGCTGCTGGCAATCGCGTGGATAGCTTATTCGATATGGATGCGCAAGGTCCGTGAAGAAGAAAAGAAAACAGGCAAAGCCACATCTCAACGCCTGCAAAAAACCAGAAGCGAAGTAGCTGACTGGGCCAAGAAAATGGCTCAATACCAGCCACCAAAACGCAAAAAGCCTGGCCAAGATACCCAACAAGAAACCAAGGAAAATCCAACTTAACCAACTCAAGAACATTTCGAAAGTGAGTAAAGCTAATGACTGAGAAATTCTTAAGCGATGATTTTCTACTGCAAAATAGAACCGCCAAGGTACTTTATCACGAACACGCCGAGAAGATGCCTATCTATGATTATCATTGTCACCTGCCGGCTGATCAAATTGCCGCTGACCATCGATTCGAGAATCTCACGCAGGCCTGGTTAGCCGGTGACCACTACAAATGGCGAGCAATGAGAACTAATGGCATAGCTGAAAAATATATTACCGGCGATGCAAGTGATTTGGAAAAGTTCGAAAAGTGGGCGCAAACCGTCCCGTACTGTCTGGGCAATCCCCTTTATCACTGGACGCATCTGGAGCTGAAAAACTACTTCGGTATAAAGGACAAATTGCTAAATCCCAACACAGCCAGACAAATCTACGAGCGCTGCAGCGAAATGCTGAAAACGCCGGAATTCGGTGTTCGCAACATGTTGCGTAAAATGAATGTCAGACTCGTCTGTACGACCGAAGATCCGCTCGATTCGCTGGCACATCATAAGAAAATCCGCAAAGACGGTTTTGAAATAAAGGTGCACACTGCCTGGCGTCCCGACATGGCTATGGCTGCCGAAGATATTGGTAGCCTTAACGCGTGGATTGACAAACTACAGGAAATCATCGACACAGAGATAGTCACATTTGATTCATACATAGAAGCAATTCGCAAGCGTCATGACTATTTTCACGAGAATGGTTGTCGTCTTTCCGACCACGGCATAGAAACAGCTTACGCTGAAGACTATACGAACGCTGAAATAAACAAAATATTCGACAAGATAAGTTTGCGTAAAGAACTTGATGTGTCAGAATGCCTGAAATTCAAGTCTGCAATGATGTTTGAGTTTGCCCTGATGGATGCTGAGGCAGGCTGGGTTCAGCAGCTTCATCTCGGCGCCCTCAGGAACAATCGAACACAACTTTTCAAGTCGCTCGGCCCAGATACCGGCGGTGATTCCATTGGCGACTTCGAGATAGCCAAATCTCTGTCGAAGTTTCTGGACCGTCTCGATTACCAAAACAAATTGCCCAAGACCATACTTTACAATCTTAATCCCAGAGATAACGCCCTGCTTGCAACAATGATTGGCAACTTTCAAGATGGCTCTACTCCTGGTAAAATGCAGTTTGGCTCAGCATGGTGGTTTCTCGATCAAAAAGACGGCATCGAGGAGCAATTACGCGTGCTTTCAAATATGGGGCTTCTTAGCCGATTTGTAGGAATGCTGACCGATTCACGGAGCTTTCTCTCGTATCCCCGGCACGAATATTTTCGGCGGATATTGTGTAACATGCTCGGCAGCGATGTTGAAGCAGGTCTTTTACCCAATGACTTGGAACTGTTGGCAAAAATAGTTGAGGACATCTGCTATAACAATGCCAGAGACTATTTCCCGCTGGAGCACTCTTTGTAAGGTCAACCAGCTCCTGCAGCATATGCGACCTAACGGGCGATGTGTGACTGGTTTTAAGATGCAGATAAAGGTAGAAGCCACATCGCCAAATTCTTCCACAATCCTTGGGACGATTACACGTGCATCATTCTGTTGATTTAAGTGTCGTTTGTTGTTATAATTATGAAAAGCTTTCTTACTGATGTTATGCTTTCGAGCCTGTTCGATCCACAAATCTTAGACCATAGTCTACGATTCAATTCGTCTGCGAGGAATGAAACAGTACACCTCAGGCGTATAAAAAGGTAACCGAATCTATGAAAACAGTTCTGCTTGTGCTAGTGTTGATTATACTCCCGATGACTTTTGCAATTGCGGACCATTCTCACAGTTACCTTAAAGGCCAATACCAAATCAATTCAAAAGACGTTCAGGTTCTATCTGAGAAGTGGTTGTTTACTATGGATGATACAACCAACTTAGACGTTAACAAAGATGAAAGTATACTGCAATTTTCACTTTTGGCAGAGAACCTGCTCACAGAAAATAGCGACATAAAACTTGTGATAAATGAAATCGTAGCGAAAAACGATGGCTTCGTTCAGGATGAAAATGGCGATTATGATGACTGGATAGAGATTTACAACTATGGCGATAGCGCTGTTGATATCGGTGGTATGTATCTTACGGATGATATATCCCAGCCAACTAAGTGGCGGATTCCCGACAATGTCCCCTCTGTCACCACCATAGCTGGACACAGCTACTTACTAATCTGGGCTGATGACGAAACCAGAGAAGGCCCGTTGCACGCAGCCTTCAAACTCGATGCAAGTGGTGAACAGATCGGTCTATTCGATACCGACGGCCAAACGCTCATTGATGCAGTTACATTCGGACCACAGAACGCAGATGAGTCCTACGGACGCTATCCCGATGCCAGCGATAACTGGCAGGTTCTAAGCAATCCCACCCCAGCTGGAGCTAACAAGGTTGAGCCTATCCAGGTCGTGATCAATGAGATCATGTACCATCCATATCATAGCTTGTATGGGCCGGAGCCACTCCGGCTTGAGTACATAGAATTGCTTAACCTTGGAACTGAACCAGTCAGTTTATACTGGTGGCGATTTACAGATGGAATAGATTTTACCTTTACAAATGATGTTATACTTGGTGGCGGGCAGTACCTTGTTGTTGCTGCGGACATAAACGCCTTTAGCGAAAAATATCCAGATGTCAAAAACGTCTTTGGCGGTTGGCATGGTCATTTGAGCAATTCCGGTGAGACTATTGAATTGGTTGATGATAATGGCACAAGGATCGACCGGATTCGCTACGCCGACCAGGGCGATTGGGCTGTGCGGCAGCTCGGGCCATTGGATTTTGGCCACCGAGGTTGGGTATGGTCTGATGAACACGATGGTCTCGGCAAATCGCTTGAGCTGGTCAACCCAACACTGGGCAATAAATACGGACAGAATTGGGCTGCGAGCGACGTTAACGAAGGTACACCCGGCGTGGCCAATTCTGTTACTTCCGACGATGTCGCTCCTTTAATTTTGAATGTGGGGCACTTTCCTGTCATACCTGACTCGAACGAGCCGGTGGCAGTGACAGCTCGCATTATCGATGAAGCGAGTTCTGGAATAACGGTGACATTGTATTATCGTATTGACAGTTCGGTATATGAGGAGGGTGTGTACGCACATTATGACCCGAATGGCTACAGCATGGTAGCAATGTTTGACGATGGAGCGCACGGTGATGGTGGCGCAGATGACGGCGTATATGGGGCCTGGGTACCTTCACAACCCCATGGTACAATTGTTGAGTTTTATGTCGAAGCGAGTGATTCTGGAGC
>CAYNTC010000123.1:0-7042 GCA_964399795.1 uncultured Pirellulales bacterium
TGTCATACGCGACCGAAGCGGATGTACAGGGACTTCTGACAATGCTGTTTATGACGTATCTATCCGGCGGGAATCCACCTTTGTTCATGGACTTCAGAAAGGTCTGGCAAGCCTGGGAAATCAAGGAGCTATCGAAAAAAATCGGTGTTAAGAAGCTCGATACGAAAGCGGACTGGTACAATAAGGGCTTGGTTGACGGTGACAACTCCGGTAGCGCCGCGTTCGACTGGGCGGCAAGACCTGGCACAACTGTCAGACAAATTATGTCACGTGTCAGTATGCCGCTTGCGGATGAATTTTATTTTCCGGGCGGCGGCAATTCTGTGACATTTATGACACCCGGCGGAATCGATGGTGTTGCAGGACGCATAGCTTATAGTAGTGCGACAGGACTTTTCAGTATGATCTGGGACGAAGCGCACACAACTGAAGTTCCAAAAGAGCTCAGTCAGGCAATGTGCAACCTGACCACACCAACCTGGCCACATACATTCGTTGTCCCGAAATATGCAAGCATGGTTGAATATAAGCAGTACCCACCAGCTAACCACTTCCACATGACATGGAATCTGCCGGTTGCACGTCTGCAGCACTGGATGGATTTGACAGGTGTCTTGAGCGTCACGCCATGGGCAGCCCGTCCAAAGTTCATTGAAGGCGTTGATAGGCCTCAACCATTAGTTCATTTAATAAATGGTGGGGAGAAAGCATTCAAGCTATTGCGGGCACGCAGTTAGCGCCTTGTCACACAGATCAAATGAAACTATAGCAACAAGATGACCGAAGCCTATTTCTAAGTGCGTTAAAGCTATCGCAACCATCCTTATTGATGCCAGCAATAATGGATTTTCCATGCAGATGTCCATCCACAAGAACAGGTAGGTTTTTCTACGAATTATCCACTATTAATGTAGAGTTCCTACACGTCGATGTTAATTTGGGTAAACATATCTTGTCTAACAGTTTTTGGGCCTGATTATATACAACAGCTCCCCAGAGTCATTCGCTCACGCTTCAACCTATTCTCTATCAATGAGTTATGCAACACAAATATATCCTGACAAGGGATTTCTTGGCTGAATATCAGTGTAAGTCCACAGCTGGAGCTTTACTATTTAAATGCTTTTTTGGGAAAAGTTACGGATACGACTCGTGTTTTCAACATGTTATCCACAATGCTGATGTGGTGTAAATTTGCCAAAGACATTGTAAGCGTCTGACGCGTTACAAAGAGGCCCTCTGCCATGTAATTATCCCCTGGGATTGTAGGAATTACTTTGGTGAACAAGTTGTTGTAGAAGCAATGCTTTAGCATGCCAGGTAGAACGAATAAGCTAAATTAAAAGCATACTAGTTACGATACGTGCATCCTGATACAACAAAAATTTCAGATTCAATCATGCACAAAAAATCTTTTTCGATCCTATAATCATTTAGCTCTTGGCCTGTCAAGCAGCACACTGGGAAAATTCGTTTTTGGTAACAATAATTGCCTTGAATTCTCTTGACTTTCAAGGCTCAATCAGATACACTTATTTTTGTAAATTGCTCCTGGGGGTATTAAATTGGAATGGGGGGTGTTCTTAAGTTTCCCCTGTTGAACACCCAAAAAAGTTTGGCTGCTCGATAGTGTATTAAAGTTACCCTTGACAGTTAGCCACTTCTCAAGGGGGGTGTAAGAATGGTAAAAGCAAACTAGTTTTGGGCCGTTGGTGATGAGGCTGTATTTGTGTTTGCCGACAGCGTGACTTCTTCTGTTACATGTGCAGGAAGGTTCGGCCAAGCATATTGGAACTACCGCAGGAACCAACGTCTTCAAGACCAGGGACGCCTGCAAAAAGGATCAATCCTACAGGGTTAAAGTGAAATCAAAGGATTGTACAAGAAGAGAAATTTGCTGTGGGTGGTCTACAGCGAAACTAAGATATTGTTGAGAAAATGATTGGGGGATGGCATAAAGATGAACAGAATAACAATAGCAAGAATTATTTGTTTGGCCACCGTTTTTGCTATTCCATGCTTAGCAGCGCAAGCTGCCCCATCTGATAGCGTCAAGATAGAATTCACCGGTCATGGCGCCAATGAGATTATAGATGTTTGGGGAGGCGGCCAAAATGGCGCAAGTGTGTATAGTGGAGTTTACACTTTGGATAAAGATGGGGGCACGGGAGAGGGAAATATTTGGCCAGATGGCTCACTCGGTACATTTTGTATTGAACTAAATCAGTATGTGCCGACGGAACAAGTCAAGTATGATGTGAAGGCGACGGAGAATGTTTACAACAGCTATCTTGCTGACTACATCGGAACTGATAAAGCCAGCTATATTAGTGAGCTGTGGGGTAGATTCTTCAAGCCAAGCTGGCAGGGTGGCGGGCCATTTACCAGCCAACAGAATAGCGACGCAGCGGCCTTTGCCGCGGCTATATGGGAAATCATTTATGAGGATTTTCCCACCTCGTCATCGGATGCATGGGATGTCACAATAGATGGAACTGCTGGTCTTGGTGGTTTTAAGGCCACAGGCGTAGATTCAACCACCGCCAATGCTTGGTTGGCTATTCTGGATGGGACAGGCCCAATGGCTGATTTGCGCGCCTTTGTAAATTGTTGCAAACAGGATTACATCATAGAAGTCCCAGAACCTGCAACCATAGCTATGCTTGGACTTGGTGGTGTTTTGAGTCTTGTACGTAGAAAAAGAGCTGCCGCGTAAAGGGACTGTTTTGGAAAGGCTGAGCTGGGATTTACCCAGCCGGCCTTTCTCGTTTTGCCCGGTAGCGATCAGACTCAGGAGAGAAAAAGCTCTTTGTAACCTTATAAACTTATTAAGTTATAGATCAGAAAATGAAATCAAGTGTAAGCCGTTGCACAATTAGTAGAAAGGGGGATGCTTATGAGATGCAGACACTGACGATTATCAACATCAATGGAATAAAAGGAACTCACATCGCTGTGGATAGTCCACAGCACTGAAAAAAGAAAGTGTAACACTTCGAAAGCAAAGGAGAAGACGTGATGAAAAAGTTAGCAATATCTCTCGTAGTAGCGGGAGTGATGATACTGTTCAGCGCCGCTGCCAATGCAGGTTTTGTAGATCCTGTCCTGAACCCTGGTGCATCACCTTTCAACTGCGATTTCCCGAATACCCAGAACCAACACCAATGGGAGTTTGACTATAATCCGGCTGCGCCAACACTGACGATGAACGAATGTATCAGCTCCGCTTCTTTGGATGATGTCTTATTAAGCGGCGAAACCGACGAGGATCCGATCTTCACTGTCGTCAAGACTATAGAGAACGACAGTGGTATCACCTGGACGGGATACATACTGAGTTTGTCAGGTGGCGGCGGTGCAACTTTCGTAAAAGGAAGCGCCGGTGCCGGAGGCAACAAGCTTCAAACAGTAAACTATCTGCACCCTGCAGCAATCGAGTTCACCGGGACAAGCTCAATTGAATCAGTCGAACCTGGTGAATTACTCACACTTTCATTCGACATCAATGTTCCTACTTCAGGTCTGTTCAACTTTACTCTGACGCAGGAGCCGGTTCCGGAACCTGCCACCATGAGTCTGCTTGGCCTCGGTGGTCTGCTGTTCTTCCGTCGGCGCGGACTGAGATGTTGACCTAAAGCCCCCCTTATTCATTTGTATGGGCTATGGGAGTACTCCCATAGCCCATTTTTATTGTCACCGTAGCCACGCTAATAAAAATCGTAAAGCAACTCTGAAAAACCACCGGCAGAGACCTCTATGGACGTCACTACAAATGGATTTGACCGGATGAAATGCTATGTTATTCAAACTGACTGTTTTTATTGTCATGCTGAGCCGAAAGGCGAAGCATCCGGCTTTAGCAAAAGAAAACCCATATTTTCTCTGGCCAGATTCTTCGCTTCACTTCGTTTCGCTCAGAATGACAAGGCGATATATGTCTTTGCAAATTAATACGCCTGAGGCGTATAAAAGACTTATCAATAATAATGTTAGTAAATCGGTCAGTTTGAGTATGTTAGTTTCGTTGATAATGTCTGATCCGTAAGCTCGAAGCTTTTCGGATATGCATAATATGCTTAGTGATCCCCTCTGGTGCGAAAGCCACGAGACAGCCCACAAATTGCTAAGGTGGTGTGCTCAGTCTCCGAAGGCCTGCGCAAAAAAGAGAGGGAGACAGCGACCCCCATTTCATCATTGACAGATGGTCTGCCGCCCCCCCTTGAAAAAGAAGGAAGGAGTATTATGAGTAGAAGGTTAACGGCATAATCGCTTGCTCCCTCAACTCCTATATAAAGTATAGGTAAATTATTAAAAAAGGCAAAAAATCGAAAAGGAATTTTTTATCCCCGTTACGCACATAAGTGCTTGCATCCGAGACCGGTTGGATTGTAATTTATGCCCTTTCCTGCGAACATAAAATAAGATTGCCACTTTCCAAATGGTGGTCTGGTCTGGGCCAACAATATACGCTATAGAATTTGCAATTTACAAGCTCGTCATTTTGCTATACTGGGCGCCTATAATATAACGACGTGCATGTCGCTGGCGGAACCAATATCCAATTTTTACACACTGTCGTTATTCTTGACTTTTTCAACTGCTGCGGTTAATCTACTGCATAAGGTGTGGCAACCGAGCAATGCGTTTGAATCTTTAATCGGCCATTTAGTTCGGTCCAGTTGTGTATTATTAGATTTTGAAAACATCAGTAGCTATAGCGAGATGTAGGACATGAAGGATGGTAATAAGCCCCAAGAGCGGTTTGTTGATTTGCGGATTCTTGACGAACTCAAGAATTCATACCTCAACTATGCGATGAGTGTTATTGTCTCGCGTGCTTTGCCGGATGTTCGCGACGGTCTTAAGCCTTCACAGCGGCGGATACTCGTTGCGATGAATGACCTGAACCTCGGTCCCCGAAGCAAGCATCGTAAGTGCGCCAAGATCGTTGGAGATACCAGCGGTAATTACCATCCCCATGGTGACCAGGCTACATACGGAACGCTTGTTCGCATGGGCCAGGGCTGGAATATGCGTTATACACTCATTGACCCACAAGGCAACTTCGGCAGCATCGACAACGACCCACCCGCGGCTATGAGATATACTGAAGCGCGAATGGCAGCGACGGCGACAGATATGCTCGAAGATATAAATCATGACACTGTCGATTTCGTGCCAAATTACGATGAAACGCGCATGGAGCCAACTATATTGCCTTCGAAGTTTCCAAACCTTTTGGCCAATGGCTCAACAGGCATCGCCGTCGGAATGGCAACTAATATTCCGCCGCATAATATCACCGAGGTTTGCGACGCACTTTTACTGATGGTCAACGATCCGAACTGCGGTTTCAAAGAGATCATGAACATCCTGCCCGGGCCGGATTTCCCAACAGGTGGCATAATCTGTGGCACTAAGGGCATAAAGGACGCTTACACGACAGGCCGTGGCCATTTGACCGTCCGAGCCAGAGCAGACATCGAAACGACAAAACGAGGCAAACAAAGGATTGTGATAACCGAGATACCCTATATGGTTGTCAAAACTACAATTGTCTCAAAAATCGCGGATTGTGTACACAACAATTTGATTGGCGAAATTGCTGACGTCAGGGATGAGTCCGACCGTCATGGTCTGCGGATCGTTGTGGATGTGAAGAAGGATACCGATGCCGAGGTGGTCCTGAACAGGTTGTATCGCTACACACTCCTACAAAGTACCTTCGCTATTGCTAATATTGCGCTGGTAAACAACAGACCTGAAACTCTCAATATCCGACAGTTGTTGGATTATTTTATCGAGCATCGTAAGACGGTTATAAGCCGGCGTAGCAGGTTCCTTCTTAGAAGATGCAGAAATAGAGCGCACATTCTGGAAGGCCTCATCTTAGCTGTGAGCGATATCGACGATATCATTGATCTAATAAAGAAATCGCCTGATACACCAACTGCGAAATTGAGCCTGATGAAAAAACCTCTGCGATTGGCTGAGGTTGCAACGCTTAAGAAGATATTGCCAAAACCCTTCGTTAAGGAAAAAGCGAAAGGAAAACACTTCCTGACCGGTCCTCAAGCTGACGCTATTTTAACAATGCAGTTGCAGAGATTGACAGGGCTCGAAATTGAAAAGCTGGCCAAGGAATATGCTAACCTTACCGAACAAATAGAGGGCTATGAAGCGATACTGGCCAATGAGAATGTTCTGCTGGATATTATTCGCGAAGATATATATGAAATTAAAGAAAAATACGGCGATAAAAGAAGAACTAAAATTACCGAGAAAGTCCATACTTTCGATGTAGAGGACTTAATCGCTGAAGAGGAGGTCATCGTCACTGTTAGTCACGGTGGTTACGTCAAGCGCATGCCGATTGACACATACCGTCGCCAGGCAAGAGGAGGTAGAGGAATCATTGGCTCAAATACAAAAGAGGGCGATTTTATAAAGCATCTGTTTGTAGCCTCGACTCATGACTACCTGCTCATATTCACTAATAGAGGCAAATGCTACTGGCTGAGAGTCTATGACGTACCGAGTATGTCGAGGCAGAGTAAAGGTAGAAACATTGTCAATCTGTTGAATTTGGGCGACCAGCGAATAGCATCGGTAATTAACGTCAGCAGTTTCGAAAATGAAGGTGAGCAGTCCAAGCATCCGCGTCAACTCGTCATGGCCACAAAAAATGGAGTTATAAAGAAGACAAGACTCTCAGCATATAGCAATCCACGTTCAACCGGCGTTATCGCAATCAATCTTGATCTCAATGACGATCTGATAAGCGTGTCCATGACATCAGGCAACGACCATATCATACTGGGTACACGAGATGGGATGACAATATGCTTTGATGAGAATGAGGTTCGCTCAATGGGGCGAGCGTCAAGAGGAGTCAGAGGAATCAAGCTTCGTCCGGGCGACTTCGTGGTTGGGATGGTAATTGTTGAAGAAAAGGCCTCGCTTTTCACCGTATGTGAGAACGGCTACGGCAAACGCACAGCCATTGAGAATTACCGACCCCAAGGCCGAGGCGGAGTAGGCC
>CAYNTC010000124.1:0-6981 GCA_964399795.1 uncultured Pirellulales bacterium
TATTGAATGTACTTACCTTGCAACACTTGGTTTATAAGTTAATGGGACAGTAGTGGTTCTCCATCACTAACAGGTTGTGTAGAAGCTTGCTTTGCGGACACAATTTTGCCCACGACTCCGCAGATAGCTTCGATTATTCATCTAATCTTTAATCTCAATGAATTTATTGCTGGGGCTGCGTCTGGGCTTTTCCTAATGGCGGCAGGCCGCACGCAGCACGGAAAGGGGCTGTTATCTTCTGATAAACAGCATCCTCCAGGCTGAGAACGCGCGGATCATTGACCAGGGTCTTTAGCGCATCCTGCTTGGTCATTCGAACCATCTCAGCCCATATCACATACAATGCCCACTTCGGCTGTTTCTCAAGAACCTCAAGCGATGGCGGATTTCCAACCTCACCGA
The DNA here is from genome assembly GCA_964399795.1 of uncultured Pirellulales bacterium. GTDB lineage: Bacteria > Planctomycetota > Phycisphaerae > Sedimentisphaerales > Anaerobacaceae > CAYNTC01. Next base: position 403 of record CAYNTC010000124.1, read on the forward strand.
GTATAAGCGGTTTGCCATCCGCCAGCTTGAGCAACTCATCGTAATAGGACTGCTTAAAGTCGCTCCCATAAACATCCAACGAGACGACGTTGAGGTACTCGCTGCCAGGAAGGTAGTCAGCAAACTGCCTTCTTGGCGTGCTGGGCCTATCCACACTCCAGACCCAGATCAAATTGTTAAGTTTGTGATGATTTACGTACCTATCGAACATTTGACGGTATAGTGCCTTGGTACTGTATTCACCTCGCCGGCCGCCCCACCAGAACCATTCGCCGTTCATTTCATGGTAAGGCCGCCACAGCACCGGGACGTTCGCATCCTGAAGCTGCTTTAGAAACCCAGCTATCGTATCAACCTGTGCGCACCAGCGTTTATGCAGTTCCGTTCCCGGCGTAAGCACATCTTTGAACTGCTCATCCGTGAGCTGGCCCTGTACAGTTGCGAGCTTGGCCGGCGCAGGCTCACCCTTTTTCGGCTGAAAAGTAACCGGTTCATCAGCCGTTGGCGGCACCGCATGCCAGCATATAGTGATTATTGAGCCTAACTTATGCTTGCGTTTAACTTCTTCAACAATGTCGGGCCTGGCAAGATACGAGTCTTTGTCACCATCCTTGGCAAAGCCCCAATCCTGGCTGTAAACAGCCGGCGTCTTGCCGGTATACTCGGCTGCCTGTCGGGTGGATGTATCCTTCGTATTTGGATAATTGTGCTGGCCGGTTAGTGTATACTTTCCTGAAATGCTATACAACAATTGCAATAGTGCCTTTGCCTCCGGCGAAGTATTAGGTGTCACCAGCTCAATGGCACTTTCTGAACCAAACAATGCGGTAGCTCCAATACACAATAGTCCTGCCAGTAGCCAAAAAGTGATTTGTTTGAAATTCATTATTTGAGCCTCCTTTCTCATTGAATGGAAATCCGCATGGATTAAAAGTCTATCTTAATTCGCTTTGTTGATGGGCAAGAATCTGCACTTTAGTAAAGCCCCATCTAAAATGTATACCTGTATCCGTATTCAGTATGCCATGATTCTGTTTTGAGCCACTCACTCACCATTATAGCAAAGTCACCAAAATCAACTATTCCATTGCCGTCGATGTCAGCACGCAAAGTGTGGGTGTTAGTATGCTCGCTAGCAATCGCGAACCATGATAATGAATTAATTCCCTCAACGTGGAGCGTATTATTTAAGAGGTCTCTTTGTGTTTCAAGTTGGATCCAAGTTCCTCCGTTGTCTGGGGATTGTAAAATCGTCAAATCACGTTCTGATAAATCCAAGGTCATCACGTCATCTTCATTGTATGTTATGGTAAGGTCGGCCAAAAATGTCAGGTCTTTCATACCTGTGATTTCCCAGTAATAGGGCAATGCACTTTTTTGAATGCCGATTGGCATACCAGAATATTTCCGCACGTAGACCCTTCCATAATCGGAGCAAAAGGAAAAATCTATCGTCAGCCCATAACCTGCAAAGTCAATTGGATCAGAATCACCAGGAACAACTGTACGAAATGAAGATTCACCACTCTTCACAATGAATTTTGCGTAGTTAGCTTCATCACAAGTTCTAACGACATAGACATGACCAACTAAAACTGGTCTTTCGTTTTGTGAATAGCCTGTTGCTGAAGCCTCAGCTACTGAAAGGAAATCAACTACGCCCGCATCATAAAATCCATTATTCCCAACGCAGCCGTAAGCATTCCGGAAGGTTAGAACGTCTTGTTGTTGTTCCATATTCAGGTCTTTTCCCCAACCGCAGCATTTCACCTGTCCCTCAGAAAAATCAAGTCCACCTTCACCGTTTAGCCAGTCAATTGTACCTGTTTGGAGATTACCTTCGATAAAACTGCTGCTGCCATCTACCTGATAGACATAATCAATAATAATTCTGCGATTAGGAAAGAGCTTCCTATTCTCAACAGCAGTCCCACCTACTGGAGGTGTGAATTTATCATAATGGTATGCGTAACCTGTTGCGGCAGCCGTGACACTGTGTTCTGTAATTGACAAACCTTCGAATAAATACTGCCCGTTCTGGCCTGTGGTAATTGACATGCGCGGTTCCGTATCGGTCCCATGGCTAGAAAGTGGAAAACTAATCGAGACACGTGCTCCTTTGAAGGGTTGGTTGTTTTCATCATAAACTGTCCCAATAACACTTGCTAATTTTTCGTTCTGGGTTTTCATCAATTCGAACTCTACGTAGGTGATTTTTCCATCCAGTAAAGTAAATGAAGCATCGATTGGGTCGTATCCGAATGCTCGTAGGATAAGGTCCGCCCCTGGCCCTGCAAGAGATGATGGTCCTATGCGCCCCATGATAAACCATCCACCTTCATATACCCAAAGTGGTTCATCCCAGTGATGAAGTAAATTAACCTTTACATCCTCACCTCCATTGATAGCGGCGCTATCACTCAAGGCGACTCTCCCCGCGATGCAAATTCCGCCATCAGAATTAATCGCAGCGATCCTCTCGTCAAGAATCTCCTTTAGGTTCGTTGGAAAATCGTCATAGTCTACGGCTGTAACAGGCACAGAAAGAAAATAAATAAGTAAACAGCACAATATGAAACCTCTTGTTATCGAATATGTTTTCGTTGTTGAACCTCCTCTTTCTCTTCAGGATATGTTTTCTCCCAGTATCCTCATCCGAAATAACTATTATATTGTTCTAAACTATTAATTTACTATATTTTGGGTCTCAAGTCAATCTTTCTTATGAAAGTTATAGTAGGATGAGGAGGCTCTATATCTATGGGGCCAAATCTATTTTTTCGGATATCCGACCGTCTGTGCGAGGATGACCCTCTGATCCGGGCGGAGTTTCATCAGCTTCGCCAAGGCTGGCTTATCAATTAGATTGCGTACAACCGTCGCCAATCCTTCGGAAGCACAGAATAGATATACGTTCTGACTAATAAAGCCCGTGTCGGCTGCAGAATAAAAAACTTTATCCTCGGCTGTCGTTTTTTCGCCCATCCTGGAGAAATCAGCCACATAGACAAGGTTCACAGGCGCATCCTTTACGAACGGCTGAAGCCCGGTTGCAGCACGGAGGTCCTGTGCCAGAACCGGCATCAATGAGTGTGCCTTGGCATCATAAAGGTAAAGGCCTTCAGCGGTGGTAACGTAGACATCGATCTCCTGCCAATTCACCGCAGATGGTGCGGTTCGCTTTCCCGAATCCGGACGGCTTATTCCGAACGCCGCCCAAAGCATATTTGAAAGCACCTGCAGGGGCAACTTCTCAGTACTAAATTCACGCGAAGACTTTCTATCCTTCAACACCTGCATCAGTGGTCTGCCGCCATCTGTTTGCGGCTTTGGCAGCTGGATCGGCTTGAGCTCGGCTGAAAGGTCTCCACTCGGCGTGGCTGGCTCTACCGCGAATGCCGCACAAATTAAAGCTGCACAAACAAATGCAAAGGCCAACATCAAACTAACAGCTAAATAAAATGTCCTTTTCATAATACTTTCCCTTCAATTTGATAATCAATTATATAGTCACGGGCTTCTTAAACTTTCACTCACTACTGTCCTTAGTTATGATTCGTGGGCTGAAGCTTGCCCCCTAAGGGGTGCCCACCATACTCTTTAATCATTTTGTCAAGGGTGCAATTCCCGCTTCGACTGTTGGTATGGTAGTCAGGATTACCGGTAAAGGCAAGATATTTTCGTGACTTGTCACTTATATCTCGTCGTTCGCCGGATTATTCGAGGCAGTCGCTTTGAATTTTATCGATCAATCTCTCAGGCGTCTACTTCGTCTGTCGCCAGAATACAACTATGAGAATGCCCAACACCAAACAGCTCAAAGAATCACCCAGGAACCACAGAGTTGGCAGTCCCACTGCCCGTCCTGTTATCGCACAAACCACACCTATGAACATCGCGGCCAACCCTGAGAACGGCACCATTACTCCGTATTTCATAGGGTGCAGGGCCAGAATGATAAAAAATACCCCCACCGCAGCATACGTGGCTGACATCAAACGGGCCGCATACCAGAACAGCGGCGAATCTGGAAGCGATTCAACCCCAAAAAATCTGGCAATGGATTCCCACGCCGAGATAGGCAGGAATATTCCAGGTACCGATAGTAAGCACCCGAGACCGGCTATCCACAAACATACCTTTAATGCACGCATCTTGTAACTCCTTTCAATAAATAGCAAAGTAGACTTTTACTTACTTGTTTTTCACGGTCTCAGCTAATTCCGCGATGCGAAGCTCCAGTCGCTTTGTTTCCCGCTTAATACCACTTCTGCTAACCATCCGCCAAGATAAATTCTTCATTAAGAAAACGCTACTTTTCATGCTTTGTTAAAAACCTTCATCAGACAAAGTCCATACTTGGAGCGATTTATAATTGCAGACTTCTTATATTACCGCTATATTGATCGAAAAATACAATAAGTTAAAGTTTAAAGAATCGACACTGAATGGATGTTTAAATCAAATATTAGAGGTTCTCACCAAGTTAATGGAAAGACGTTATTAAACTACTCAAACTGACCGAATTTAAATTGAAAACCAACGTAAACACCTATTTGACAACAACATATTGCCCTTTGTCATTCCCGTGAAAACGGGAATCCAATTTGCTTAAAACTTTAATAGATTCCCGCCCATTCGGCAAGCTCAGGGCAGGCCCTGCGCGGGAATGACACAGAGAATCGGTCAGTTTGAGTAACAACTAAGAACTAAGAACTAAAAACCACTTTGGAGAGGTGTCGGAGTGGCTTATCGAGCAGCCTTGGAAAGGCTGTGTAGGGCTTGTCCCTACCGCGGGTTCGAATCCCGCCCTCTCCGGTTATTGGAATTTGTAACAAAAGAGGAATCATCGGTAGAGCATTCGCAATTTGGAGACGGATGTGTTGCGTATAGGGCTGGGACAATTCAACGCAACTGTGGGGGATTTAGATGGTAACATCGAGAAGATGAGCAAGATTTGGACTCAAGCGGTTGAGGCTGATGTGGATTTGCTTGTCTTTCCCGAACTTGCTGTCTGTGGCTATCCGCCGGAGGACTTACTGCAAAAACGACATTTCCTTGTGGACAACCGTCTGGCTGTTGAAAAACTTGCGGCAGCATGTCCGGAAAAGACCATAGTGGTAGGCTTTGCTGAAGGTGCACAAGATGGGACGTATAACGCCGCCGCAATATTAAAGAAAGGCAAGATCAACAAGGTCTATCGGAAGAGCCTTTTGCCTAATTTCAGTGTGTTTGACGAAAAAAGATATTTCGACGTTGGTACAGAACCGGTCGTTATCAATGTGAGGGACATTCGCATTGCAATCACAATATGTTTTGACCTCTGGAATATGAGTTGGCTCAAAGGTCTTCTGCGAGAAGTCGGCAGGCTTGATATGATCCTTAATATCTCCGCTTCTCCCTTTCACGTAGGCAAGCTCACGACAAGGCATGGTTTGATTAGCCAATGCGCCAGCGAGTTTAGCTGCGCTGTTTCGTACTGTAACCTCGTGGGCGGTCAGGACGAGCTTGTTTTTGATGGGCGTAGTATGATTGCTGACTCGGCTGGCAGGATTGTTGCGCAGGCGAAGGGCTTTTATGAGGACCTCTTAATAGCAGATGTCGAGCGAGCTAATGATGGGGCAGTTCGGGTCAAGCCCATTTGTGAGTGCGCACCTCAGTCTGTGAGTAAGCTTGAAGAGATTCACCAGGCGTTACTGCTTGGGACGAGAGACTATGTACGAAAAAATGGCTTTAAAAAAACACTGGTCGGTATTAGCGGTGGTATAGATTCAGCAGTGACAGCAGCTGTTGCTGCGGAGGCATTAGGAGCTGAAAACGTCCTCTGTATTACGATGCCGACGAGGTTCAACAGACCTGAGACTGTAAAGGACGCAAAGAAGGTTGCGGAAAATCTGGGTACGGAATTTTTGACAATTCCAATCGAGCCGATATTGAGCCACTTTCACGAGGCACTAAAAGCGGTCGCCGGCTGGGATGATAAAGGCATTGCCTATGAGAACCTACAGGCAAGAATTCGTGGCACTATATTGATGTCACTCAGTAACCAGTTTGGGGCTTTGGTACTAACGACCGGCAACAAAAGCGAAATATCTGTAGGTTATAGTACGCTTTATGGAGACACCGCAGGCGGCTTTGCAGTACTAAAAGATGTGCTCAAGACGGCTGTCTTTGAGCTGGCTAAGTATATCAATAAAATTGCCGGCAGGCAAATTATACCGGATGATGTTATGAAAAGGGCCCCCAGCGCTGAGTTGCGAGCGGGGCAAAAAGATACGGACGCGCTGCCGGACTATGAGCTGCTCGATAAAATTATTCAAGGCTATGTTGAGCAGGATAAATCAGCTAAGGAACTTATTGATTCAGGTCTGGCCAGAGAGGTGGTGCACAAGGTCATTCGAATGGTTGATCGAAACGAGTATAAGAGACGACAGTCACCACCTGGGGTAAGAATCACGCCGAAGGGCTTCGGCAAGGATCGTCGGCTGCCTATTACAAACCGCTATATTCCAGACTCAATTTAGTAACTCAAACTGACCTATTTACTAACATTATTATTGATAAGTCTTTTATACGCCT
>CAYNTC010000125.1:0-6964 GCA_964399795.1 uncultured Pirellulales bacterium
TTGGCCAGCGCTATATGCTGGAGCGCATGCTTATCGGGCTGTTGGCAAACGGCCACATTCTGCTGGAGGGTGTCCCAGGCCTGGCTAAGACTATGGCCGTGACCACCTTGTCGCGGGCTATAAACGCTGACTTTCGACGTATTCAGTTCACTCCTGACCTGTTGCCCGCCGATCTTATAGGTACTCAGATTTATCGCCAATCTGATGGCCAGTTTTATACCCGTAAGGGCCCCATTTTTGCCAATATCATCTTAGCTGACGAAATCAACCGTGCACCTGCAAAGGTCCAGAGTGCGCTACTCGAAGCAATGCAGGAAAGGCAGGTATCAATCGGTGATGAGACTTTCCCTGTCCCCAGCCCATTCTTAGTCCTTGCAACCCAAAATCCTATTGAGCAAGAAGGTACGTACCCGCTACCTGAGGCTCAACTGGACCGTTTTATGCTAAAACTAAGAATCGATTATCCTAACAAAGATGAAGAACGCCAGATACTCGATCGGATGGCTGCTACAGATAAAAAATTCGATATCAATCCTGTTATCAGCCCGCAGGAAATCTCAGATGTCAGATCTGTTGTAGATGAAATATATATCGATGAAAAGATAAAGGACTACATCGTAAACATAGTTTGTGCCACAAGAGAGCCGGATAAATATGGCTTAGATTTAGGCAACTTCATAAATTACGGTGCATCGCCTCGTGCAACAATTTATCTCGCAATCGCAGCCAAAGCTCATGCATTTGTCCAGCAACGAGGGTACGTCACTCCTCAGGACGTTAAAAGTATTGGCCCGGATGTCTTGCGTCACCGGGTAATCGTAAGCTACGAAGCCGAAGCCGAAGACAAAACCAGCGACGACATTATAAAAACAATCTTTGATAACATTGAAGTGCCATAAAAACTTAAAACTGAAAGCTCAAAACGTAAAGATGAAACTCGTAAATGTTATCTTAGGTTTTTCGATAACAATTTTTAGTTTTCAATTTTAATTTATACGCTTTCTATGATCCCTGACGAACTGATAAAGAAAATCAGACAGATACAAATCTTCACCTCCCGCACGGTGGATGCCAGCTTTGCGGGCCAGTACGAAAGTGTTTTCAAAGGTCGCGGTATGCAGTTCGATGAGGTCCGGGAATATACTCCGGGTGACGACATCCGCAGCATCGACTGGAACGTCACCGCACGGACGGGCAGGCCATACATAAAGCGATTCGTTGAAGAACGCGAGATGACCGTAATCTTTATGGTTGACCTCAGCGCCTCCGGCCAGTTCGGAACGGTTGACAAGATGAAAAATGAGCTTGCCGCGGAATTTTGTGCTGTTCTGGCCTTTGCCGCAGCAAAGAATAATGACAAAGTCGGCCTTGTAGTATTCACAGACGAGGTAGAGTTGTATATACCTGCCAAAAAGGGCACAAGGCATGTTTTGCGTCTGATTCGTGAATTGCTGTATTTCAAAATGCCAAGGCGAAAGACCAATATCGCCCTTGCTCTGGATTACACCGCCAGGGTAACACGTAAAAAAGCCTCGATATTTTTGGTCTCCGATTTCCTGGAAGCCGATTTTAAGAAGCCGCTCAGCCTTCTTAACAAACGTCACGATGTCATTGCTGTACCCGTTCGCGACCGTGTGGAAATCTCGATGCCCGCTGTCGGACTCATTGAGCTTGCCGATGCCGAGACAGGCGAACTTGTTCTGGTTGATACCGCCAGCAGAAGATTCAGAAACCGGTATGATAGTAATAGTCAAAGTCGTTTTAACGAGCTTAAAAGTATACTACGCTCGATAAATGTTGACTGTATCTCTATAAGCACCGATAAGCCATACATACAGGATCTAATACAATTCTTTCATATGCGACACCGGCGATTTTAGCTTTTATGAATCTGTTCAGTTCAACGCATTAACGGAGCAAGAAGACAATGGAAGAAAAATTAGATTTCTCACTTCTCGAAAAGAAACGGAAAGGTTCTATAACAAATATTATCTCGATCTTACTGCTCTTGCTCATTGTGCTGCTGATGCTTTTGAACCTGCGTGCAGGCAGGTCCAGCCGGGTATCAGCGCCAGAAAAAACCGGACAAGAACTATCGCCCGACCAAACCAAGCAGTTAGCCACCAAACTCGCCCAACGAAATCTATATCATCAAGCTGCCGGAATCTGGCAGAATTATTTAGCTACTGCCAAATTGCCGGATATCGAACGCGCTAAGGTGTTGTTCCAGGTGGGCACACTACTTGAGAAAGCAGGACTTTATGCAGAGGCAATAGAATACTATTACCGCAGTGAACTCGCAGCTAAGATCGATGAATTTGAGTCTGATATAAATGCACACATAAAGAACTGTTTCGAGCAGCTCGGCAAATTCTCTGCTCTGCGATATGAGCTTATAGATAGAACCAGCTACAAAACCAGCGATCAGGCAGGTACAAAAGTAGTTGCAGAAATCGGCGCTGAAAAAATAACCGAAGCCAACCTTGACGCAATCATCGAAAGAAGCATCGAGAATCAGCTTACACCAATATCAGCCTTTATGACAGATGAGCAAATTAAACAGCAAAAACAAAAATTGCTCCAGCAGTATAAAGACCCACAGGCAAAGCAGCAATTTCTGCAAAACTACTTAGCCGAGGAGATTCTCTACCGTCAGGCCTTGCAGGAAAATCTTGCCGAAAAGCCCGAAGTTAAAAGACTGTTGGCGGATGTGACCCACAGCGTCTTAAGCCAGCAGCTAATGAACGAACAGCTCGCTTATAAAATCAACATCGCAGAAACCGACCTTCAAACCTATTACACAGCCAACAAAGATAAATACATTGAGCCTGCTAGTGCTAGGATAAGTCATATCTTAGTAGAAGACGAGCAAGTCGCAAATGACTTGATAAAACGCATCAAGGATGGCGAGGATTTTGCCGAACTCGCAAAGGAGTTTTCCAAAGACCAGGACACCAAGAATAAAGCCGGCAAAATTGAGATTGATGTGACCGAAGGTTCCAATGTGTCGGTTATTGGCGAGGCGGATGAACTCAACGAAAAGATATTTCAAATCGATGCTCCTGCTATTCTGGATGAACCCTATAAAACAGAAAAAGGCTGGGAAATTATCAAAGTCGAAGAGAAGCAAGAGCAGCGCCAAAAAACCTTCGACGAAGTCGGGCAACAAGTTGCCTCCGAGCTTTTAAAGCAAAAGCGACAAGATATCCAGCGTGACTTCATTGACCAGATGATGGATAAATACGATGTCATCATCCACACGTCGGCACTAATGTCGACGCAGCAAAATGAAACAGAAAAGGAAACAAACACGCAGAAGTAATACGGCCGTTGAAATTATGGCACGAGATTCAAGCAAAATATATTTGAGTTTGATTGTGTTGATTTGCAGCATTTTGATTTTGGCTTGTCTTGGCTGCGGACAGGATACAAAAACCACGAGCAAAGAGAAAGATTTTGAAATCGATAAAGTCTATGAGCGAGGCCCACTAACAGTACATCAGCGTTTGGATAGAACTAACCTAACCATCGCAGAGACGCTTCTGCTACAGCTTGAAGCGGCAATCGAGCCGGACTACGAAGTACAAATGCCGAAAATCGATAAAGTGTTAGAAAATTTCGGCATAGTCGATTGGGATAATTTGGGAACCAGGCTCGCTCAGGATAATAAGGTTGTTACCACTTACCAGTATCGCCTCGAACCTTTCCTGTCAGGTAATTATGAAATACCACCTTTTACTTTTGAATTTTATGATGTCAATGACCCTAACCAGCAGTACCAGCTTTCGACCGAGCCTCTTTCTGTCGAGGTCACATCCCTTCTGGGCGATCAGCGAGCCGAGCTTACCATAGCCGATATTGAAGATGTCGTTGAGATGCCGGCTGAGGCCTCTTACCGTTGGCTCTGGCTTTTAATACCTGTTGCTGCTTCTGGCGCGGTCGCTATCTGGTTATTCTTACGCAGCAAGCGTGCTAAGAAACTTATCAGAATCTTTAAACCGGCTCACGAGCTCGCCTACGCTCGTCTGCAAGGCCTTGTTAAAGACGACCTCATTGCAAAAGGTAAAATAAAGGAATTCTACGAGCGCATAAGTGACATACTCCGGCATTATATCGAAGACCGTTTTCTGCTCCGCGCCCCGGAACGAACCACCGAAGAGTTCCTTGCTGAGCTGCGAACTACGAATTTGTTGGCGCCGAATGAAAAGCAAACACTCGAAGAATTTCTGACGCACTGTGACCTGGTGAAGTTCGCTAAATATGATCCAACAAAAGAGCAAATTCAGCAAACATTTGATCTTGTCAAAGTCTTCATTGAGAAGACAAGGTCGGACCAGAGTAATATCGATGTCACAGACCGAGTGAAAACCGAAGAAACCGTCGAAGCAGGAGCCACGTAAATGCAACTACATTCGCCATGGGCATTGTTATTGCTTCTTATATTGCCAATTCTGGCATATATACTGCTTCGCAAAAAGCGTTCGGCAGCAGTGCGATTTCCGAGCCTGCTGAACATGCGCAATTGTCCCATCTCGTGGCGTCTCAGGCTAAGACCCATGCTTTTCACAGCAAGAATGCTTTGTCTGGCTCTATTGATAATAGCCCTTGCTCGTCCGAGAAAAGGCACAGTTCTTTCTGAAATCTCCACCGAAGGCGTCGCCATAGAAGCCATTGTCGATCACTCGGGCAGTATGCAAACAGAGATGGACTATTACGGCCAAAAGCTTAATCGCCTCGAAGTCGTCAATAAAGTTCTCGCTGATTTTATCGAAGGTGACAAGAAAGGCTTGTCTGGCCGAAGCAGCGACCTTGTAGGCCTGATTACCTTCGCCCGCTATGCAGACACTACATGTCCCTTAGTGCTCAGCCATAACGTGCTGCTCGAGTTTCTTAAAACAACAGAGATTGTCACTTTGCGCAGCGAAGACGGCACCGCAATTGGCGATGCCATCGCACTGGCAGCAGCGCGTTTAAAAAAAGCCGAAGAAGAGATCCAACAAAGAAACGCCGAGCTCGGCTTAGCTCGCGAAGATAACCCCGATGCTGAGCAAGCTGGCTTTAGGATTAAAAGTAAAGCTGTTATCTTATTAACCGATGGCCGGAATAACGCCGGCGAATATGATCCGCTCGAAGCCGCACGCCTGGCAAAGGAATGGAACATTAAAATTTACACGATCGGCATCGGCTCAGGACAGGCTTTCACTACTGTCCGAACTCCTCTTGGAACATTCAAGATGCCGACCCATCAGGACCTCGATGAGACACTGCTTAAAGCCATCGCCGACGAAACTGGCGGTTTTTATAGCCGGGCCGATGACGCTGAGACCCTCCGCAGCGTCGTAGAAAAAATAGACGAGCTTGAAAAAAGTGAAGTTAAAACTATTCAATATACCCAATATGCGGAGCTGTTTAGCCCGTGGACCTTGCTGGCACTGGTCTTGTTGGCTTTTGAAATAGTTGCCAGTTGTACAGTCTTTCGCAAAATACCGTAATTTTGTAACCCGTAACCATTTAACAAAACAATGAATTTTGGTAATTACAAAGCATTATGGTTATTGTTCAGCGTGCCGGTGGTCCTGCTGCCGGTTTGCGTATGGTGTTTTTGGCGAAAAGCCAAAACCTTAAGGGTCTTGGCAAGCAATGAAATGCTTAAGAACATTAACAACGCTGTAAGCCTGAAAAGGCAGGTATCCAAAGCCGTGTTGCTCATTATCGCCTTTGTGTGCATAGTTATAGCGCTTACCGAGCCGAAGTGGAATCCCCAGCCTCAACAGATAAAACGCAAAGGCCGAGACGTTGTTATATTGCTCGACACCTCGCGATCAATGCTGGCTGAGGACATAAAGCCCAACAGACTTCAGCGTTCCAAGCTCGCAATCATGGACCTGCTGGAAAAGCTCCAGGGTGACAGAATCGCAATCGTAACGTTCGCCGGCAATGCCGTCGTCAAGTGTCCGCTGACCCAGGATTACGCCTTTGTTAGAATGGTCTTAGCTGATATATCTACCGAAAGCACAAGCCGGGGTGGCACAATGATAGGCGACGCCATCCGAAAGGCAGCCGAGGAGGTCTTCGACAAACAGAGCCGCGAATACAAGGATGTAATACTAATCACCGACGGCGAAGACCACGATAGCTTTCCCATCCAGGCCGCCGAAAAAGCTGCTCAACAGGGCGTCAGAATAATAGCAATTGGTCTCGGTGACGACACAACCGGCTCACGAATTCCAATCACAGGTCCAAATGGTGAAAAAACATTCTTAAAATACAATGGCCAGGAAATCTGGTCGAAGCTCGACGGTGACACCCTGCGAAAGGTCGTTTATGCCACCGAGGGTGGCAAATATTTGTCTGTAAGGCCGGGCACGACGCTCGACCTGGGCCAAATTTATGAAGACCTTATCGCATCTGCTCAAAAGCGCGAGCTTCGGTCGGTAACAATGATGAAATATGATGAGAAGTTTCAAATTTTTTTGGCTTTAGGTTTAGTACTTCTTATCTGTGAGGCTTTGACAAGTGAACGCAAAAAAACTGCATAGAATAATACTAACTATATCCTTCGTTTTCATCTCTGCCGGGACAGCCCACGGCGAGTCCGTCCAGGCTCTCGTACGAGACGCAAACAAACTATACGCAAACGACGATTTCGGCCGGGCAATAAATAAATATGATCAGGTCCTTATTGAAAATCCGCAGGCACTGCCGCCGAAGTTCAATAAAGCAAACAGCTACTATCGACTCGATGACCTCGCCGGCGCAATCGATTTATACAAGGAGGTCGCAGCAGAAAGTAAAGACATGAGCCTTGTCGAAAAGGCCAAATACAATCTTGGAAATTGCCATTTCCAAAAAGGCACAAAACAAAAAGACTCCGACCTCCAAAAGGCCCTCGACGAGCTCCAGACCAGCATTAGCTATTGGCGGCAGGTTCTGGATATGAATCCTGAGAATGAAAAAGCCGCAA
>CAYNTC010000126.1:0-6900 GCA_964399795.1 uncultured Pirellulales bacterium
AGCTTATCACCGAGCCGGTTCGCATCACGAAAGAAGAACTTGGCAGAGTAGTTCGCAGCTCACAAAAGATTCCAGTGGATATACCCGTAACGATGGCCACTCCTAAAGCTTATACTATTCCAGCCCACGACGAACCCTGGCAATCAGGACACCAATAGAAGCGTAGATGCGTTAATGAGTAGATGCGTATATGAGTGAATGCGTATATGAGTGGATGTGTATATGAGAAGATTTTGTAGCGCAGTTATGTAGGCTGCAGTTATGTAGGGTGGGGCTTGCCCCACCATTGTTTCTTTTCCAGCGAAAGTTTAACGTTTATCTCATGGCGCGGCCGCCGCGCTTTAGATATCATCATTGTAAAACCAGAGCCAGACGCAATTTCTCGTTTTATGGTTAGATTAAATTAATTATCACTGTTCACGCAGAATATGATCGATGCCATCGCGTAATAGAAAAGGACCACGAAGTTCGTATTTGTCGTCGTGAACAGTTATTCTGTTAAGAACCGTAGAGATTCGACCATCTCTGTGTCTGATCAGTACACGACCTTGCTCATCGATTTCCCACATGGACTCGTTGGGGTTCGGATGTTCACCAATTGTCCCGTCATCCCTTAGCAGAAGCCCGACATTCTGATGTTCCTTTGCGCCATACGTCCAGAAGAACGCGAATCGCCGGCCCGCCAAATCATTTCTGTTGGCCTTCACTCCCTCCAACGGTGGAATAAGTGATTTAACTTTCTCAACGTCTCTGTTTGCCACAGCCTGACGGAGTGATTCGGCTGCACCTGCCCCTTTCGCCCCGTGCTTGAGTAATAATTCAACGACTTGCTTATGCCCGTTCTTCATTGCTAATGATAGTGGGGTCTTGCCCTTCTTGGTTTTGGCATTTACTTCGGCTCCATTTGCGATAAGAACTTTCGCTATATCTTTATGCCCTCTTTCACATGCTTGGTGCAGAGGAGACCAGCCTGGAGAGTCTGTCGCATTCACATCAGCGCCCTTCTCAATAAGATATTGGGCTAATTCTTTGTGATTTCCACATAATGCACAGTGTAACAGAGTGAGACCAGATGGGCCTCCTACGTTGATAGAACCACCGTCCGACAAAAAGCGCGCAACCTTGTCAATGTCTCCGAAGTAAGCTGCAACGTGCACATCTGATACATCCTCTGGTCTTTTATCACTTAAAAGTGTAACCATTTCCTTCTGGTCCTTCCACATCGCCGAGGCCATAGGATCCCATCCATTTTTTTGAATCTGAACACTGGCACCTTTGTCCAAAAGCATTTCGACAGTGTCCCTATGGCCCTGAGATAACGCACGTAATAACGGGGTGGTCTCTCCATCCGGCATTTTAGCCTCGATATCTGCTCCATGCTCGATAAGCAGCTTCGCTGTTGCAGTTTGGCCGGAGTAGGCGGCCCATAATAAAGGTGTTGCACCCCATTTGCACTTGGCTTCGGTGTCAGCACCGTTAGCGAGCAATAATTCGGTGACATCTGTGTATCCCTTTCCGACTGCACGATGAAGGGCCGTCTCATTATCGATTCCCCTTGCATCGATATCTGCACCTTTTTTGATGAGCAATTCTACTATTTTTTTGTGGCCATTGCTGGTTGCGGCGATAAGCGGAGTCGGCGGCCAATTGTCTGATCTGGTGTTGACGTCAGCTCCTTTTTCGATAAGTGATTTGACTTGCTCGAGGTCTCCTTCTTCTGCTGTTTCTCTAAGTACAGTCCTAGGTGCTATCTCTTTGGCTCCGTGCTTTTTCAGTAGTTCTGCTATTTCGGTATAGCCCTGATCTTTGGCGTACCATAGAGCAGTTCCACCTTCGTTGTCCTTTGCGTTGACATCGCCACCCTTGGCAATAAGCAATTTGACTGTACCTTCCCTATCTATATTTAATTCTGACAGAGATTCAGCAACCGTAAGATGTAGGGGCGTTTGGCCTTTATTATCCTTTGTGTTGACTTCAGCACCATGAGCGATTAAAAGCTCAGCCGCATCTGTAAGCCCCACACTGGCTACAAGGTGCAACAGCGTCATGCCCCTAATGCTTTTTTCGTTTACATTGGCGCCCCTCTCCAGAAGCAGTTCGCCCACATTACGCAGCCTTTGCCAGTACGTCCCGATGAATTGGAAAAGTATAGCGTCCGCTTCCTTATCATCGAAAATATCGAGGTCGGAATCCTGGTCAAAGAACATCATCTCCATTCTAAGTCCGATTGTAATAAATGACGACCATAAGGGCGTGAAAAAAGGAGGAGATTCCGTTTTCGCGTTTATATCAGCCCCATTTTCAATAAGCAGTTTTGCCACCTCATAGTCTGGGTATACGACCGCCAAATGAAGTGGAGTTAGACCTGGTGGATTAAAAAGTGATGAATCTTTTACTTCTGCTGTCTTAGCGTTTACCTCTGCACCTTTATCAATCAGTAATTCAATAACGTCTTTTTGTCCGGAGATGACTGCCAGGTGTAAAGATGTTCTGCCGTATCTGTCCTTTGCATTGACATCGATACCTTGTTTGAGAAAGCTCTTTATCTTCTCTAAGTCTCCTACGAAAGCAGCTAAATGGATAGTATCGATCTGTGCCCCTTTGTCCTGCAGCAGATTAACTACATCGACCATTCGCTTTTTGTCTAATCCTATAGACGTGGTGGCTGTATATATTGGTGTCACCCCATCTTTGTCCTTGGCGTTGACATTAGCACCTTTGTCAATAAGTAATTCAATCACGTCTTTGTGACCTAAAACTGCCGCAACATGAAGCGCTGTAAATCCTTCCTCGTCCTCCACATCGACATTGGCCCCTTTGGCTAGAAGCAATTTTACGGCCGATGAATGGCCATGCTCAGCCGCACAATACAAGGCCGCATCCACATCTGCACCTTTAATAACAAGCCACTCCGCGAGCTCCTTGTGTCCGTTGGCCGCTGCATTATACAATGGCGTGAAGCCGGGCCAGGTCTTAGCGTTGACATCGGCGCCGTGAGTAATAAGTACCTCGGCCACGTCCTTGTGGCCATGCTTAGCCGCCTCGTGCAATGGAGTTGTTCCCTTACGCCAGTTTACCACTCTCCCTTTGGGTTTTGCATTGACATCGGCACCTCTGGCAATTAGCAAATCTACAATAGTTTTGTGTCCGTTTCTGGCTGCTAAGTGCAATGGTGTCAAGCCGTTTGGATCCGGCTCGTTAACGTCAGCACCCTTTGAAATAAGTGATTTGACTTGTTCAATGTCACCGTCAATCGCAGCCTGATGCAGCAGCTTGAATGACTCGGACTTGTTCTCAGTTGCATCTTCTACTGCGCGTGCGGTTAGTACAAGTGCCGTGGGGACGGTTAACAGAGCTACAAGCAATACAATAACTGCCGCTACCAAGCTTGGGCGTCTATAGAATTTTTTTCCTGGTCTTAACATGGTTTTAATCCTTTCCTCGATATTTTTAACTGGGCCGGCTACAGCTAACGATGGAACCGGCAGGGTGGTTTCCTGCTCAGAAATCAATATGTTCACGATTGCGGCGCTATAATCCTTGGCTTGTGCACCAAGCCGAGCGATTGCCATTTCATCGCAGCATTTTTCACGCTCAGCACGGATTTTTTTATTCGCCCACCAGACAAATGGATGAAACCAGAATATCGCTTGAGCCATTACCTGCAAAAGATTGACCGCAGCATCAAAACGCAGGATATGACACAGCTCGTGACCCAGTAAATCTCTGCGAAAGGAGCCGCTACCATTGCTGGCGAATTTAGCAGGTAAGTAGATACTGCCGCGAAACAATCCCCATACAAATGGTTGGCCAATACCCTCAACGAGCCAGACCCTTGGATATTTCTTCAGGCCAAACTCTTTGAATGCTCTTTCGATTGAATTTTTAACGTTAGATGGCAGCGCCTTGCGCCGTCCCTTTAGCCAGTGATTTGTCCTTATTGCTTTGCCTATTGCAATAAGTAAGAGAATCCCAGCGCCCGTCATCCAGATTAGGGTAAAAACATCGTATGTAGAAAGTTGCATCCTATGTTGTGACGCGACAGGAGAAACTGGAGTCGCGATAAGCTCTGGTCGTGGAGTAATTGATTCGGAGTAGTATATCACCGTTGGCGAAGGCGTTGGCATGGGCAAAGATAATAGCTCAGCTCTTTCCGGAGGTAGAACGGCAAGAGGTACCGCGAACAAAGGTGGCACAAGACATTTGGCCAGAACAATAAGCCAAAGTAAATAACGAACGTGTGCGCTTTTGTTTTTTAACACGAACGATACCGCAGCAATTACAGTAATTAAGATTGCTATGTGCCAGCTTTGGGTAAACAAATACTTCATGATTTGCTCAAAATAGATTTGCATTTTTTATCCCTCCACAATAAGTGGTTTACCTTTGCTCTAATAACTTTTTGAGCCGATTAATATCCTTTGCTTTTATTTTGCCGTGTTCAGACAGGTACTGAATAAGCGGTATTGGGTCGCCGCCGAAGAGTCTTTCCAGAAAATCTCCGACCGAACGTTTGATAACCACATCTTTTTTTACTGCTGGCGAAAAAACGTGCGCCTTTCCTCGTACGCGATGTTTTAAATAGCCTTTCTTTTCTAACCTGCGAAGCAGAGTTTGAACTGTTGCATAAGCTATTTTCCTGCCAGCAGGTAAATTGTCGCAAACATTCTGCACGGTGGCGCTATCGAGTTGCCAGACTAATCTTAAAATTTCGGTTTCGGCCGGGCTCACTAATGCTAACTTTCGTTTTGTCATTATTGGTCTCCTTGCATATCTTGTACGAATGTACAAATATAATATCGTACATTTGTACAACTTGTCAATAAAAAAAAATTAAAAAATTTTCTGTTGTTATATGTGCTGTTAGAAAAAAACCCTCAGCCGTATCGTTTTTATGAAAATTACGCTTCTAAGTTTAAATTAAGCTCTTTTCAGAACGCGAGTTGCGTATATTCCACTAAGCATTGTTTTTCTTCATATGAATTTGTATCACGGTAATATCAGCCGGTGTAATGCCCCCGATTCGCGCGGCCTGGCCCAGCGTGCTCGGGCGAAACGCAGATAATTTCTCCTTTGCCTCAGCGCGAAGGTGTACAATCTTATTGTAGTTTAAATTTGCTGGTATCTTCTTTTTTTCAAGAGATTCAAAGCCAGCCATTAAACGCTTTTGCTTTGTTAGATACCCTTCATATTTAGCATCAATCACAACAGCGCGTAGCACATTCTCCGACAATTGCATTTCTTCGACTTTGGGCTCATTGTGCAGCGTTGTTGCTATGATGTTTGCCGGCTGGCGGAGCTGCTCCCACAAACTCAGACTCTGTGAGCGTGTTGTCTGCAGGTAGCTTTTAAGTTTGTTAATCTTTTCGAGTTTACTGCAAAATTTTCTCCACCGTTCTTGACTAACTAGTCCAACTTCGTTACCGATTTGTGTCAATCGGCGGTCGGCATTGTCTGACCTTAGTGACAGTCTGTATTCTGCACGCGAGGTGAACATTCTGTACGGTTCATCGATACCTTTTGTAAGCAAATCATCTATCATTACGCCGATGTAGGCCTGGTCTCTGGCAAGGATTAGAGGCTCTTTGTCTTGGAGTTTTCGAGCGGCGTTTATGCCGACGATAATGCCCTGGCCTGCTGCCTCTTCGTAACCGCTTGTGCCATTTATCTGGCCTGCCAGAAACAACCCCGAAATTTTCTTTGTCTCCAGGCTTGGCTTTAGCTGGATTGGCGGACAATAGTCGTACTCGATAGCATAAGCATATTGAACGATGTGAGCATTTTCTGTCCCCGGCAGCATCTTCAGCATCTGCTGCTGAACATCCCTGGGCATAGAGGTAAAAATTCCGTTACAGTAGATCGTTTTTATCTGCTCCTGTTCCGGCTCTAGGAAGATGCGGTGTTGCTTTTTATCTGCAAACCTGACGATTTTAGCTTCGATGCTTGGGCAGTACCGTGGATCAGTGCCCTTTATTTGCCCGGAAGAGAGCGGCGCCCGATGAAGGTTGTTCCTGAGCAACTTGTGTATCTGTTCGTTGGTGTACGTAATCCAGCAGGGCACCTGCGGGCGCTCTATTTTTTCGGTCATAAACGAAAACGGCACCGGCGGCTCATCTCCAGGTTGAATCTCTAATTTCTCCACATCTACCGTCTTGGCGTCTAACCTGGGCGTCGTGTCTGTTGCCATTCGTCCCAGCGTAAGCCCAAGTCGTCTGAGGCTCTCTGACAACTCTGCACTGGCTGGCTCATCGAGTCTGCCCCCATCCCAGCGTTCTTGCCCGATGTACATCATCCCACCAAGGAATGTGCCTGGCGTTACAACGATTGTTTCAGCGTGATAAACCGATCCATCCTTGCATTTGACCGCTCGCACCTGATTGTTTTGCGTCATTATCTGGGCTGCTATCGCTTCGACAATGGTCAGGTTAGCCGTTTCTTCGAGCGCCTGTAGCATAAATTCTTTATACTTATCTCTATCTGCCTGAGCTCGGGGTGATTGCACAGCTTCTCCCTTGGAGCGATTTAGCATTCGAAACTGGATGCCGGTTGCATCTATTGCCAGGCCCATAAGCCCGCCCAGCGCATCTACTTCGCGGGCAATCTGTCCCTTTGCAAGACCACCGATAGCCGGATTACAGCTCATCTTTGCTATCGTGTCTTTACTGATGGTTATAAGGCAGGTTTTGGCACCGATTTTAGCCGCAGCGTGAGCAGCCTCGACGCCAGCGTGACCTCCACCTATGACGATGCAATCGAAATCGTTTATTATCTTTCTGTTCGACATATCTATTACTACAACGCTACTTGATAAGGAATTCCGATAGTTTCAAAAATTCGAAGCACGAAATACGAAATTCTAAACAAACTCGAAATTCAAAATCCAAATGACCGAAATGGCTG
>CAYNTC010000127.1:0-6870 GCA_964399795.1 uncultured Pirellulales bacterium
TCACCGGATAGAATCTCCAGCCGTCCTGCCAGCCCATGTGGAACGTCCCTTTTGTTCCATAGAAATAGCAACCAACATTCTCACCTTTTTCGGCGTTATTGCCGGCAAACTGCCGGTGCTCCCATGAGACCGTGAAATCTTCAAATTCATAAACCGCTACCTGATGGTCCGGCGCATCGGTTGTTTGTTCTTCTTTCGTTAGAATCGCTGGCCCTTTAATTGGTCGGCCACCTGTAGAGAATACCTTTCGCGGCCATTTCTCTTGCATTATCCACAGAATCTGATCCAGCCAGTGCACGCCCCAATCGCCGAGCTGCCCATTTGCGTAGTCCAGATAGTGGCGGAATCCTCCCGGGTGAATACCGCCGCTCCATGGGTTCTTGGGATTACCGTTGTATGGCCTCAGTGGTGCAGGGCCGCACCACATATCCCAGTCCAAACCCGCTGGTGGGTCAACATTCTTTTTCGGCTTTTCTGGACCGCCCCCATATTGCACAAAAGCACGCACCATACCGATTTTGCCAGTCCTACCTTCCCGTAGGAATTTCATTCCTGAGACGTTGTGTGGCGAGATGCGTCGATGTGTGCCGACCTGCACAACGCGCTTGGCTGCACGCGCAGCGTTAACCATCGCCCGGCCTTCCATAACAGTGTGCCCGATTGGTTTTTCGACGTAGACATGTGCCCCCGCTTTGACCGCTGCTATCATCGGTAGTGCATGCCAGTGATCGGGCGTCGCTATGATCGCGATGTCCGGTTTCTCTTGCTGCAGAAGCTCTCGATAATCCTTGTACTTTTTAGGCGTCTCGCCGCCGAGTCTCTCTACTTCTTCGGCAGCCGGGTTTAGAATATTCTCATCTACATCGCACATCGCTGCCATCCTGCACTCACCTGACGCCAACGCAACCCTCGCGATGTTCTTACCCCACCAGCCGGTCCCTATAAGGGCCGTGCGATACTTTTTATTATTGCCAGCCCTTAAAATGTTCGGTGCACCCAAAGCAAGACCAGAGGCTACCGAGCCTTTAAGAAACGTTCGACGATTCATAGACATGGTTACACTCTTTTATTACTCAAGTGGCTCGATATATATGTTGCGATATTCTATCGGTGCGCCTTCGCTTTGCAGGCAAATCTTGCCTGATTTTTCCGAGCACTTTGTTGCGACATTCTGCAGCACACCGTTGACCAGCACCACCAACCAATCGTCTTTACAAATGATATCGTATTTGTTCCATTGGCCAGGTGGATTCTCGCTGCTGTCTTTCAGCTTTATTGTTCGCCGACCCTGTACACGTTTGCCGCCTTTAGCGTGTTCTGCAATCTCAACTCCACCGATCACATAGAAGTCACCGGCGTTACCTGAGAATAACTGACACTCAAGGCTTTTCGGCCAGACTTTGTCAGGCTCACTCATGTGAATAAGCACGCCATTGTTGCCCCCTTCTTCAACCCAGCGCCACTCAACGTGCAGCAGGTAGTTCGCATAATCCCGCTCGGTTCGCATGTATCCTGCAGGTTTGCCTGTGCACCTTATAACTCCATCACCAATCGACCAGGTCTTCGTGACGTCATAGTCTGAATCGGGTACAAAAAGCTTCCAGCCGGTAAAATCCTTGCCGTTCCATAACATAACCTTTTCCGTTGGTACTAAAGGCTCCTGACCTTGCGATGCGGCAAAGACCAACTGCGCTAATAACACGACCGCTACTAAGTGACCCATAGTTACAATTATTGATTTTTTCATAAGACATCCTTTCAACTTACAATAATATTTTCTTTCGCTCCAAAAAGTTGGTGTTACTCTCGTCGGACATTATTATAACTGCTAAATGTTTTTTGCACTATATTAGCTGTGTTTTACCTGGCACTGCAACGAGCCGAATTGGCAAATCCCCGAATTTGTATTTAGGCAAACTCATATTTGGATGTACCGTTGCCGATGTCTCTACGAAATCATGCCGTGATAGCGCCTGTGTATCTCGATTTTGCCTGCTGTTCATCGAATATCCTTTCTGTGTGTTACTTATACAGGTGCAATTCATATAAGTAGCTAATTTAGCTCCGTAATTCTTATATGCAGCCGAAAATTTTACCCTCTTGCGGAATTATTAGCAAGAATACCTTTGCCCGAAGGCCCCGTCAAGTGCGATTTCGGTTGTCCTTATATTAAGGGCTGCATGTCACATTTGTAGGTAAGACTTTGCCATTGCTCTCACGACCTAAACCGGCCCGCTCCTCTTGTCACCTCGACTGAAGCCCACTCCCTATTGTCACCTCGACTGAGGCCCGTAGGGCCGAGTGGAGAGGTCTGCCTTCAAAGCGGATTTCTCCGCTTCGCCCCTTAGGGGCTAGCCCCATAGGGGCTTCCATTCCCCTGCCAAAGGGATGCGAAGGATGAATCGGTCGAAATGACCTGTGTCTGCGTCATCAAGTTTTACTACAAAGTATGGCTTGCCTGCCTTATTAACTATTGTAAAACTAGGCTTCGTTCTTGACCAGCTTGATTTAGCTCAATTTTCCGAAAACTGGCTGGCAGTCAAATAGCACAAAATCGTGTATGTCGCTCGTGATTGTAATTGTATAAGCAGTCAGCACCCATCTCCGGCCTAACAGGTCCTGACATGCTAGGCTAAACCTGGTAGCTCTAAGTTCTTGCAAAATAACTTGACCATGTCCCCACCGAGCGAGTATAATACCCTATTGCAAAGTAATAAAAGATCAGTTCTCAGGAAGGAGGGCGACAATGTCCAGGTCATTGATGCCATTAAGTTTGTTAGAACCGGTTGATGCTGTCAGAGATGTCAACTCTTCACTTTTAGTTTGTAGTCAACTTTGCAAGCTCCCATGTATTTTCCTTATAATTTCTATTTTTCTTTTAGTATCGGCCGGCCGTATCAGTTTAGCCGAACCCTTTGCCACTGCTGATTTCGACGGCATTTGGAATCTTCATGGCCTTGTTTCAGGCTACCCCGGCGACTTTCAAAGCTGGTTCTATGGAACCATGACTGCTGACAGTGATGGCGACTTTGTCATCCACGTGGCCAATAGAACCGGCGAATCTAACGAAGGAAGCGGCACATTTCAGATAACTCCTGCTGGCATCATCACAATGGCAGGCCAGGCTGGTAGTGACATCACCTTTCATGGGGTTATGAATAACAAAAGGGATTTAATGGTTGTCACTTCAAACGATAGCGGTGGTGGTTGTTCTTTGATGATTCTCACAAAAGCAGCTGGAGTGTTTGACACCAACGACCTTCAAGGCAAATGGCACTATCATGGTCTTGCCTGTGGTGACAGAACCGCCCAACTGCCAGGCTCGTTCTACGGCTTAATAGACATCGACAACAGCGGCGATGCCTCGTATTCACCCATCGTTGACAGCGAGGGTAATACCGAATACATCCCCTCGTCCGCCATGTTTGGCATATTGCCTGATGGCCGTATTACATTGTCTACAATTGACCACTTTTATGCAGTGATGACCCAACGTAAAGATATGATTGTTGCTGTTGCAACTACCGCATTTGGCCAGCCCGATGGCGTCCGCGGCTACTGCCTAATAGTCATGCAGAAAAAAGCCCTTGGCCATTTTACTATTGGTGATATAGCCGGTACTTGGTATGTTCACATACTCACATCTGGATATGGTGCAGATTGGCGTGGTTGGTACCATTATGCGGCATTTGCGCATGGTCACAATTTCAGTTGGATCCCCGGCTCATATATAGATAGCAGCGGCCAGACCGGACAAGGATGGAGCGGAGCCGTAGATATAACCAGTGAGGGAATTATTTCCTTCCCAGATGTTCCAGGAGGCCGTGGTACACTCAACATGGCGGGAGATATCTCTGTTGGTGTTACTAGCGATCCCCGAGGAGGCCACGGTATAGTATTTTCAGTCGGCCGTAATGCCGCCGACTTTGATATGGATGGTAGTATCGACTTTACAGACTTTGCAACTTTTGCCAAGAAATGGCTGATGCGCACTAAATAATAGGCATCCATATAGAGCCAATCACGCGATATAATAAAAGGATTTTTTGCCTTGCCTTATCCGGCAATCTTTTTGCATTTGGCGCAAACTATTCGTTAACGTCTCTGCCAGTTTTCTATCGCTCATATCATTCAGTTGCTCCGGTGTTATTGCTTTTCCATAGCAGATGGTGATCGAGCCACGAGAAAATATCTTTTTATATCTTGGCCAGCATTCAAAAGCCCCATCAATTAAAACCGGCACTACCGTTGCTTCGCTCTTTCTGCATAGTAAACCAAAGCCAGGCTTAAAGGCCGCAATTTTACCATCGCTTGTCCGCGTTGCTTCCGGGAAGAGACAAACACCCTTACCTTCTCTGAGTTTGCCGATAACCGTTCTCATCGCTGCTATATCTGCCGTGCCGCGTTTTACCGGTATCGCATTGACTGATTTAATTAGTAGCGCAAAGAATTTATTTTTAAAAAGTGAATCGCGCGCCACATAGTGCAAATGATGCTTCAGCGCAACGCCACAGAGTATAGGGTCAAGGTAACTCTGATGATTGCTCGCAAGTATGAAAGCACCGTTGCCCGGCACGTTTTTTCTGCCATACACACGAAAGCGAAAAAAAAGCATACAGAAAAGTCTACAAGCCCAGCGAGCAAGCCAGTACCACACAGCTTTTAGTGTCTCTTTGAGCATTTCTCCTCTGTGTAGTCCAGGACTGTTTGCACAACTTCTTGCAGGTTCAGGTCGGTCGTGTCAATAATTATCGCATCATCCGCTGGTTTTAGCGGCCCAATCTCTCTATTTTCGTCGCTCTTGTCTCTTTCTTCGATCGCCTTTTGTGTCTGTTCAAGGCTTTCGGTACAGCCCGTGGCCTTTAATTCTGCTTGTCTTCTGCGTGCTCTCTCAGAAGGATCAGCCGTCAGAAAAAATTTAACATTAGCGTCAGGAAATGCAACTGTGCCCTGGTCTCGGCCCTCAGTGACTATTTTCTTTTTTTTCTTGGCAAATTGTCTTTGCATTTCGACCAGCTTCTCCCGCATTCTTCCTGATGAGGCGAGGTACCGTACATTAGAGGTAACCTCAGGGCTTCTTATCTGCTCGGTTACATCTTCGTCATCGATATAAACTGTCATCTGCCCCTTTTCGACCTTAAATCGAAATCTGTGTTGCTCAAGGGTATCCATAAGTTGCGTTTCATTACTCATATCGACGCCAGCCCGCATCGCTGCTAACATTACCGCTCGATACATTGCGCCGGTGTCAAGAAAACTCACTCCGATCTTTTTAGCTAATAGCCGCGCCACGGTGCTTTTACCGCTTGCCGCAGGTCCATCAATTGTGATAACAAAATCCGCCATATTAAATATGATAACTGGTGGTTGGTAATTAGCAATTTGTCAGTCGTGACTGTTCAGTCACCATTAAGGCCTTTACCGTTTCACCAATAACCAGTTACCAATAACCAGTTATCAGCTCGATTACTGCTTGGCCACCTTTATAGCAACAATGCTCGTATCATCGAGCTGCCTGGCAAGGCCGACAAATCGCCTTCTATATCTGAGTATATTTCTGACTATGTGTTCTGCTGACTCCTTAGCAAATTCCTTTGTTACTTCAACCAATCGTTCTCTGCCCCATAAATCTCCATCAAAATTCACGGCATCTATAAGTCCGTCCGTGTAAAATAACAGACAATCACCATGTTTGAGTTCGATACTGTCAACCTCATATTTAGCATCTTGGTCTACACCGAGCACGAGCCCGCCCTTTTTTAAATCTGTTATTTTGCCATCTCTCAACAGTAACGTTGGCTCGTGCCCACAATTACAGTATGTTATAGTCCTTTCCTCAGCATCAATTGTCGCAAAAAATAATGTGATAAACTCACCGTCTCTGCACTCTGCACAAGCCATTTTATTGAAGTCTTCAATTGCATTCTTCGTGCGTATGGCCGTTTTTAGTCCCGTGTTCCTGTCGCCCTTAACATGGCCATCGGTTCGCAAAATCTGCCTGAAGCTCTCCGTGTACGCCCGAACAGTTCCACGAAACCAGCTCATCATAATAGCAGCAGGAACGCCCTTACCTATCACGTCAGCGATCGTCACAACGATTCGTCTCTTGCTTATTTCAAGAAAATCATAAAAATCACCCCCGACGTCAAAGCATGGAATATAAGTAGCTGCAATATCCAGACCTTGTACAATCGGTGCCTTTTCCGGAATCATTCTTCGTTGAACGAGCCCTGCAAGCCGCATTTGCTCAGCCATCCGTGCTCCTTCGATTGCTTCTGAGTACAGTTTGGCGTTCGTGATTGCGGTTGCACATTGTGAGGCAACAGCCCTGGCAAGGTTTATATCGTCTTCGTCAAATTGTTTTGGCTTGGGACTATAAAGTCGCAACACCCCGATCGGATTTTTTCTGAATCGCATCGCTACAGTTAGTTGGCTGACAAGGCCCTCTTTGATAGTTGCTTCTTTATATTTGACCCTGCCATCGACTCGCATATCATCAAGCACAATTGCCTCACCTGCAAACGCTGCTTTTACAACCGGGTCGTCCTTGGACACCACGCCTTTGTTGCGGTACTCCTCACTGAGCCCATAAGTGCTGCGCATCTTCAGGTCATTGCTTTCTTCATCCAGAAGCCGTATCGAGCAGGCCTTGACCCCGACTATCTTTACCGCCGCCTCTGCCAGCTTATCAAGCACTTCCTGAAGCGAGAATTCACCAGCAACCAGCGTCGTGAGCTGATAGATTTGCTCATCCCTCTCGATTTGTTTCCTTGTCTTCTTCACCATAATAAGTAGTAACTGTCATCCACCCGCTGCATTATATGGTACTTAATGGCCTCAGTGAACTGTAATTTCCCAGCAGTCTGAATC
>CAYNTC010000128.1:0-6855 GCA_964399795.1 uncultured Pirellulales bacterium
AGTGATCGCCAGCGACCATTTGTGATTCAAAGGTACATTCAAAATTGGCTACAGCGTCGGTAAGCAAGAGCGAGTCGATTTCCTTAGCGGGTTCAGTTGCACAGTCAAACTCGGCAAATTTGTCGGTGTCACGGCCGGATTTCGAGCCGAAAAACAACGCGGCTTCAGCCATATCAGAAGAAGGAAAGGCAATTGTAAAACAACGCGAGTGAGTGATGGCCTCGACTGAATAGTGTGTCTTGGCGACAGCTATCGCCATCATGGGTGGTTCGCCTGAGACGATCATCGTCCAGCCCAACGTAATAGGATTGGCCTTACCATTTCTGTCCTTTGCGATGGCGATGACGACCTGCTCAGGGTACTTGGTCTTGATTGCATCAGCATAGTCAACCTGTTTTTGCATTGTATTTCTCCCCATTTGTACTTATATTTACATAAAATTATGCTTTGCTGGGAACTTAAAAAACTGTCATTCCGAGCGAGCCTCCGTGTCTTCTGTCGAAGACAGAAGCAGGGGCGAGTCGAGGAATCTGCTTTTAATAGATTTCTCCGCTCCGCCCTTTAGGGGCTTCGGTCGAAATGACAACCGACCTTTTCAACAGAGCCATAAAATTAGAAAAAGATTATAGAGTCAATCATAGATTCCAACAAGGAGAAAGAGATGAATACTATTGGATTTATCGGCAGCGGAAATATGGCTGAGGCTTTGATAAAAGGAATAATAACAGCGAAAGTCTATGAAGCCGACAGTATTTTCATCAGCGATATCAAAACAGAGAGACTCAAGCTCCTTGGCGAAACGTACAAAGTTGTTGCGACCACCGATAATGCTGAACTTATTGACAAGGCCGAGACCATCGTTTTGAGCGTAAAGCCCCAAAACATGTCGGAGGCATTAGATAGCATTAAAGATGCTGTGACCTCCGACAAACTTGTAATATCCATTGCAGCAGGAATAAAGGTAGCCAACATAACTTCTGTACTGGGCGATATCGCTACAGTTCGTGTCATGCCGAATACGCCTGCCCTGATTGGCGAGGGGGCCAGTGCACTGTTTGCCAACGAAAAAGCAAAGCCAATGCTCGGAAAGGCCCTAACTATATTCTCAGCGGTGGGTAGAGCAGTTGTAGTTGAAGATGAGGGCTTGATTGACACCGTGACAGCGGTCAGCGGAAGTGGGCCTGCATATTATTTCCTTTTGATGGAAGAGATGATAAAGGCAGGCGTTTCGCTTGGCCTGCCTGAGGATGTGGCTAAGGACCTGGTTCTTCAAACCGCCAAGGGAGCAGGTTTACTTGCGGAAGAAGCAGATAAAAAGGGTGAAAGTCCCGCTGAGTTGCGCCGGAAGGTTACCTCGCCAGGTGGCACAACAGAAGCAGCTCTTAGAACCTTCGCAGAACGTAAACTGGGAGAGGTCATCTCAGCGGGTATCACCAAGGCTCGTGACAGGTCAAGGGAACTATCCGGATAAGGAGTC
Source organism: uncultured Pirellulales bacterium (assembly GCA_964399795.1). Lineage (GTDB taxonomy): Bacteria > Planctomycetota > Phycisphaerae > Sedimentisphaerales > Anaerobacaceae > CAYNTC01. The sequence continues at coordinate 1,478 of CAYNTC010000128.1, forward strand.
GTCATGATAGAAGTTCAGAATCTGCGCAAGAGCTTCGGGACAGTGGTTGCCTTGGATGGTGTAAGTTTCGAGGTCAACCACGGGGAAACATTCGGCCTGCTGGGGCCTAACGGAGCCGGCAAGACCACTGCTATTAACATACTCTGTGGACTCTTAAGGCCAGACCAAGGCACAGTATCGCTCGACGGCAAAACTGACCCTACTGTGCCTGAAGTACGCTTATCCTTGGGTGTTGTCCCACAAACATTGGCGTTATACGAGGAGCTTTCGGCTCGAGAGAATCTGCGTTTTTTCGGCAGAATATACGGATTAAGCGGACGAAAGTTAAAAGAGCGTGTCAGGAATTGTCTTGAGATAGCAGGACTGACACAACGCAGCAGAGAGCGAGTCTCGAAATATAGCGGTGGGATGAAACGCCGACTCAATATGGTGTGCTCTCTTTTGCACGAGCCGCCGCTTCTGCTGCTTGATGAGCCTACGGTTGGAGTGGACCCGCAGTCTCGAAATTTGATATTTGAGACGATTGAGGCCATGAAGAAACAAGGCCGGACAATCATCTATACAACTCACTATATGGAGGAAGCCCAGCGCCTTTGCGACAGAGTGGCGATTCTTGACCACGGCAGGATTTTAGACATGGACAGCGTTGAGAATCTTATTGTCAAGCACGGCGGCCCATCACATATCGAGGCCGAATTCGAGGAAAGACCGCCAAACCCTGACAGAATAAGGCAGTTTATTGAAGATAAGAACATGCGGTTTGAAGAGACGAAGATTAGATTCAAAACTAACCGGCCTATGGAGTCACTGGCAATGCTCAACCGCAGTGGTTTGCGTTTTCGTTCATTGAAGGTTCAGACGGCTAATCTTGAGGATGTTTTTCTTAACCTAACCGGACGGAGGCTTCGGGACGAATGAAGAAATCAATCATATTGGCGCTGAAAGACCTTATGATTTTGAGCAGGGATAAGTTCAGCTTGTTTTGGGTTCTATGCTTTCCGGCACTTTTCGCCTTATTCTGGGGAGTAATATTTTCAACCGGCAGCAAAGGACCTTCCGGAATGAAAATCGCTGTGGTTAACGAAGACCAATCTGAGTTTTCAAAACTTTACATTTCTCGTTTGGAATCTTATGAGGCCCTTGATTTAACCAGCCTCAGCCGGGATGAGGCGATTGATCAGGTACGGACCGGAAAGCAGGTTGCGGCGGTTTGCATAAAGCAAGGATTTGGTGATGGTTTCGAGGCGATTTTTGATAGTAATAATCCAAGGCTTGAGGTAGCCGTTGATCCGGCACGACATATGGAAAGTGGCTATTTACAGGGTTTACTTGCCAAAGCGCAGTTTGAAGCGTTAGGGAAAAAATTCCAAGATCGCGATTGGATGCGTAATCAGGTTAATCTCTGGCGTCGCGATATAGAGGAAGCAGACGATTTGACTGCGAAACAAGTTGAAACACTCCTTAGTTTTTTTGATTCATACGATATGCTTTTGCAGGATGTCAATGAAACCGATTATATGGCTGGCTTGGAAGGAGGAATGCTCAACTTTGCCACACTGGATGTCAGAAGAGAAAGCAAAGGACCTACATCTTCATTTCAGATTACATTTCCGCAGGCGATAATATGGGGTCTGTTAGCCTGTTCGGCAACATTTGCAATTTCTATTGTGAGTGAACGAAAAGTGGGAACGTTCCAGCGTCTGCTCGTGGCACCTCTATCACGTGCCAATATACTTGCCGGCAAAGCAATGGCATGTTTTTTGGCGTGCATAGCCGTGATTTGCATTCAGACAGCGGGGGCAAAGTTCATCTTTGGAATGCCCATTAACAAACCGATGTTTTTTGTGCCGGCGGCAGCCTGTGCGATATTATGCTTTGTAGGACTGATGATGATTGTCAGTACCATGAGCCGAACAGAACAGGGCGCAGCTGGCTTAGCGTGGGCATTGTTTATGATTATGGCGATGCTGGGCGGAGGTATGTTACCATTGATTGCGATGCCTCAGTGGCTGCGCAGCATCAGTCATATCAGCCCCATCAAGTGGAGCATACTCGCGATGGAAGGCGCTATTTGGCGTAACTTCACGCTAACAGAAATGTTTGCCCCATGCAGTGTGCTGTTAGCCATTGGAACCGTTTCTTTTCTGCTCGGCGTAATGATACTACGAAGAGTTGAGCAATAACAGATAAAGGTGCAATTGGTAATGCACTGCGCAATGATAAGCTTGACAATGCAGGTATAGGCTGGTAAAAGAATTTGAATTTCGTCAATAGGATAGGTTAATAAGTTAAAGATTGCTCTCGCATAGGGTGGGATGAGAGCGATTTTGGGAGGTAGATAATGCTTGCAACACTTGGAGCCAGGACAGTAGAGGATGTGAGCAATGTGGGGCGGTTCGGCCGCTTTATCTGGCGGTCGATTGCTATCTCGATCCATAGCTGCGCAAATAGCCAGACATACCCTTTGATTTGGACCCAGATGAATATAATTGGCGTTCGCAGTGTGCCGGTTGTAATGATAACCGGTGCGTTCGTGGGTATGACCTTGGCAGTTCAAGCTTATGACCAGTTAGCAGGTTTAGGTCTGGAAGAACATCTTGGTGTTTTGATCAATATTTCAGTGGTGAAGGAATTAGGTCCTGTGCTCGCTGCTATCATGTTGGCTGGGCGTGTTGGAGGTGCCCTGACCGCTGAGCTCGGCACTATGAACGTGACCGAACAGATCGATGCGGTAAGGAGCATAGGCACCGACCCGATTCGGTATCTGGTTGCACCCCGACTGTTGGCATGTTTGTTGCTCACGCCGTTTTTAATAATCTATGCTGATCTTTTAGGCGTTCTCGGAGGAGCGTTGGTCAGTTTCGTCCAACTGGACATTAATAGCCGGGCGTACTGGAACTTCAGTGCGTACGGCGTGGAATTATGGGATTTGTCCATCGGGATCGTAAAGGGGTTCTTTTTCGGCGGGGCAATCGCTCTTATTAGCTGCTACAAAGGCTTCCACTGTAAGGAGGGGGCACATGGCGTTGGACAAGCCTGCACGGAGGCTTTTGTAGCCAGTTTCATCTCGATACTGGCGCTGGATTTTGCGCTGGCGGTCATATTCAAATCGATTTATCTTACTTTTTGGCCACTTAAAAGCATTGTGGCTTAATAGTGTGAGTTTAGCAAAGAAAATCGGATAACAGCAGTGAATGAAGCGGAACAACACGACTTGAGCAATAAGGTCAAGCCGACGCTCGATAGTAGTAACTCAGCTATTCTCAAGATTAAGAACTTGACGAAGAGATTCGGCAGCAATCTTGTGCTTGACAGTGTCTCGCTGACTATTAAAAAGAGTAAAACAACAGTCGTAATTGGTCCGAGCGGTTGCGGCAAGACGGTTTTAATAAAGCATTTCATAGTCTTATTAAGACCTACCTCCGGAGAAGTATTTTTTAACGACCGCCGAATCGACAATCTAAGCGAAGACGAATTAAGCTCAATTCGCACCCATTATGGTTTTCTCTTCCAGGAAGGAGCGCTGTTCGACAGTCTTAGCGTTGCGGAGAACATAATGTTCCCGATAAGACAGCACTTCGAGAAAACTAATTGGCATGAAGTCGATGAAGTGGTCAAAGCCAAACTGGCAATGGTGGGCCTTGATGGCTTTCAAAACTATTATCCAGCTAATCTTTCAGGTGGCCAGCGCAAAAGGGTAGCCTTAGCCCGTGCTATCGCGCTCAATCCCGAGGTGATTCTTTACGATGAGCCCACGACTGGACTCGACCCCATTCGTGCAGATATAATCAATGAGATCATTTTGAAACTGCAGCGAGAGCTTGGAGTGACAACTGTGGTTGTCACACATGATATGAAAAGCGCTTACAAGATTGCTGATCGGATAATCATGTTGCACCACGGCAAAATCGTTGCCGATGGTGACTCTGATTACATACGAAGTCATCCCCATCCTGTTGTTCAACAGTTCATCGAGGGCAAAGTCAGTGAGGATGACCTTGCAGTCCTTCGCTTGAGTGGAGCACTTGCCAAAGCACAATTCCTGCCCAGTGATTTCGAGGATTAGTGAACAATCACTTAGCTCTTTACAGCACACTAAAAACTATGAATCCAGCCGCATCCACAATTATAGACGAACTGACTAAAATTGTACGGGGCGATGTTTTTACCGATATGCTCCACAGAGCAGCATACAGCACCGATGCGAGCATTTATAGAATTGTTCCGCAGTGTGTTGTTGCACCACGTGAAGAGTCAGATGTGGCTGCGGTAGTCAAATATGCTGCTACCAAAGGTATACCAGTAGCTGCCCGGGGAGCCGGCAGTGGAGTAGCTGGTGAGGCGCTATGTAGCGGTATTGTTTTTGATATGACGCGATATATGAACAGGATAGTCAGCGTCAGTAAAGATGGATGTAGAGTGACATGTGAGCCGGGCGTTGTGCTTGATGATGTAAATAGGTGCTTAGCTGAGTATAGCAGAAAAATCGGGCCTAATCCGTCAAGCGCCAACCGAGCGACAGTAGGAGGTTGTGTAGCTAATAATGCCACTGGAGTTCATTCGCTTCAGTACGGGTATATCGGAGGGTATGTGGAAAGTATTGAGGCTGTCCTGGCGGATGGAAGCCTGGTGAAGTTCGAGAATAAATTAACCCCCGAACAGTCTGAAGATGTAAGAGTCGAGTCAATTGCAAACGAATGTCTCTCTATTCTCACCCAGAATGAGGATGTTATTACCAAGGCTTTACCCAAATCAAGTCGTAATCGGAGCGGCTACAACATAGCAGGCATTTGTCATGATGGCAGAATAGATTTGGCTCGCATGTTGGCGGGCTCTGAAGGCACGCTTGCTATTTTTACGAAAATCACACTCAGAACCGTGCCCCTGCTTGCCGCCAGAGGTTTGTTACAGCTTAAGTTTGACTCTCTCGAAAAAATGGCAAAAGCCGTGCCGATTATTGTGCAGAGTGGAGCCTCGGCATGTGAACTAATGGATAAAACTCTAATTGACCTGGCACGTGATGCATTGCCTGAATATCACGACATGTTACCTGCTGCTGCAGCGGTGCTTTTAGTTGAGCATGTTGCTGATGCAGAAGACGAAGTTCGAAAGAAACTCCAAGAGACTGATTCTGCTGTTGGAGAATTAGCCAGTGGCCGTGCTATTGTTCGGGATCCTCAGGAGCAAGCTCGCCTATGGAAGTCACGCAATGATGCCGGACCGTTGCTTTACAGAGAAAGGAGCAGAAAGCACCCTGCTGAATTTATGGAGGATGTCTCGGTCAAACATACAAGGCTGGGTGAATATATTAAGGGTATTCAAAAGATCAGCAAAAAGTACGACATTTCCATGTCCTTCTTTGGACACGCTGGCGATGG
>CAYNTC010000129.1:0-6842 GCA_964399795.1 uncultured Pirellulales bacterium
TATACCAACTCACTACCTTTTTCGCTACTTGTTGCACTTATGAGTTGAATCCGCCTGTTTTAAAAAAGTGGATGAGCTTGGAATAATCTGAGCTTATGTATTCACGCCTTTTTCACAGGGAATCTGGATTATGAAAAAGAAAGCAAGTTTGCCATTTGTTATCGTTATGTTAGGACCTTTAATTTTGTGTGCATTCGCATGGGCCAGGGAGACACTTGAGCCGGAACAGTGGACCGAGCCAGTTCCAGTGATGATGGTAAATAGCGCTTCTGCGGAGGAGTGGTCACCATTTTTGTCGTTCGATAGATTGACACTTTACTTTGCAAGAGTGCGCAGCGACACCTTTTACTATGGGCGGATATTTCAGGCAACCCGGGAAAGACCTTTTGGACCATTCACATCGGTAGAAGAAATACCAGGTGAACTTAACTTTTCATCAGGGCACCATCTTTTACCGTGGGTTAGTCCTGATAATTTACGGATGTACTATCATAACGAAACGGGTGGCATATTTAAGCTGATGATTAGCGAGCGGAGTTCAGATAACGATCCTTGGCCTGAAGGCGAGAGCATTCACGAATTAAACGCGCTCGGTGATCGGCTTCAGGCACCTAGGCTTACACCTGACGAGTTGACTATTTTCTTTAATGCGTATGACATCCCCGGTGGAAAGGGTGGTTATGATATCTGGATGGCTAGTCGAGCTGATAAAAATTCACCATTTGGTCAGGTTAGAAATCTGACTGAGATTAATACTGGCGCGTACGAGCAGGGTCCATTCGTTTTGCCTGATGGTCTTGTATTATATTTTTTTTCCAACCGTAATTCAGAATACCAGTTATTCAGAGCAACTCGTAGATCTCTAAACGAGCCATTTGGCAATATCGAGCATCTATGGTATTTTGATGCGCCAGGAGAGGTAAGCCAGCAGCCCTGCCTTAGCAGTGATGGCAGTACACTATATTTTACGAGACATTTTAAACAAGACAGATCGACGCGAGACATTTATGTTTCGTATATTTCCGTGGCTGAGACCTACTACATCGATGCGGTTAACGGAAACGATGATAACAGCGGATTGACGCCTGGCACAGCTTTCGCGACTATTCAGAAGGGCATCGATTCAGCCAAGGACAGCGACACAGTATTGGTCTATCCGGGCGTATACACCGAAGAGATCGTTTTTCTCGATAAGGCTATAACTGTACAAGGTATAGCCACTACCGATGGTGTGCCAGTGCTGCAGAATCCTGATGATTTCGCTGTCTCATTTTATTACGGCGAAGGACCTGATAGTATCTTGAAGAATTTTGTCATAAGAAATAACTTCATGGCCATCTTCATAGCTGGCAGTAGCCCAACAATAACCAATGTCACAATAGTTAATAACAAATACGGCATTGAGGCTTATGCTGGAGCAGAGCCGGACATTAGCAATTGTATCTTCTGGAACAACACAATTAGCGATCTGTTCCAATGCGAGGCACGGTATAGCTGTATCGAACAAGGGGTCGAAGGCCAAGGCAACATCAATGTCGACCCTTGCTTTGTCGATTTGGCCAACGATGATTACCATTTGCTCAGCGAGCGGGGCCGATATTGGCCTGCCCATGATGTATGGGTCCTCGACAATATAACAAGTCCCTGCATCGATGGCGGCGACCCCACAGTTGATCCATCCGGTGAGCCAATGCCCAATGGCGGCAGAATCAATATGGGTGCTTATGGCGGTACGGCTTATGCAAGTATGAGTGAAATGGTATGGCTCGATGGCGATATCAATCAAGATGGCATAGTTGATATGATAGATTTTGCGATGCTCGCTGATAATTGGCTTAAATCGGCTATGCCTGCATGGCACTAATAAAAAATAAGTCTGCAGTTTGTTACAAGCATTCTTCGCGTCACAGCGATTCCTGTCATATTGTGACTACATGATTGTGCGAGACTAGGTCATAGTGCACCAGTTCAATTTACGCCGGTGGGACCGAAGCAATCACTTGCTTCAAGCACCGTATCCTATCGGCCAATGCAAGTCAAGCCAGTGCTGTACTAAAAACGACTTGGCCATTACATATCCTGCATATAAATGCTTATCTTGACACTTTTGTTGGCCAGCCTTATCATTTGCCTCAAATACTGTTTTTTTGGAGCAGGTATAATGGCCAAGGAAAGAAGAACTTGGGAAAAGCGTTTGTCAGGTAAGCCTGACAAGCTCACACTTGGTTTTGTCGAGTCGCTTTCCTATGACAAGCGGCTGTACAAATATGACATCGTCGGCTCAATCGCGCACGCGCAGATGCTTGCTGAGCAGAAGCTCATTACCAAGGACGAGTTCAAGAAGATCAAGAATGGCCTTATCGAGATTAGCGAACAGATAGCGGCAGGGCGGTTCAAATTCGACGAACAAAATGAAGACATCCACATGGCCATCGAGGCTGCTCTGATAGCGAAGATCGGCCAGGCTGGTGAGAAACTCCATACAGGCCGAAGTCGAAATGATCAGGTTGCTACTGATATTCGGCTCTGGATGCGTGACGAGATTGAAATTCTGCGTGCCAAGATAACGCTGCTGCAGAAAGCCTTCGTTAAACTGGCAGGTAAATACACAGATGATATAATGCCTGGCTATACTCACCTTCAACGTGCACAACCGATCGTAATAGCGGTTTATCTTTTGAGTTTTGTTGAGCAGTTTGAGCGTGACTGTATACGATTGAAGAATTGCAACGACCTGTTGAACGTTTCCCCTCTGGGAAGTGGCGCAATAGCAGGCTCGACTTTACCAATAGATAGGAAGAGTACCGCCAAGCAGCTTGGTTTTCACGATATCAGCTACAATACTATCGATGCTGTAGGCGACAGAGACTTCTGCGCAGAGTTTATTTTTGATTGTGCACTTATCTCCGCACATCTTTCCTGCCTGGCCGAGGATTGGATTATTTTTTGTTCAAACGAATTTGAATTCGTTCGGCTTGATGATAGCTTCTGCACATCTTCGAGCTTGATGCCGCAAAAGCGTAATCCCGATATTCTTGAGTTGATCCGAGCAAAGACTGGCTCAGTTTATGGCGCTTTGATCGCAATGCTCACGATTCTAAAGGGTCAGCCCTCAGGCTACAATCGCGACCTGCAGGAGGATAAAGTGCATGTGTTTACTGCTGCCGACACTGTCGAAGCCTGCCTCGATGTAGCAGAAGCAATTGTCTCAACTGCGAATTTCAACATCGAAAAAATCTCATCCAGCCTGGATGAAGGTTTTCTTGATGCTACCGCTCTGGCTGAATATCTCGTCACAAAGGGCGTTGCCTTCCGCCAGGCTCACGGAATCGTTGGTAAGATGGTCGCAGATTGCGAAAAACAAAATAAGAAATTGCATGATCTTAATCTGGAGGAGCTTAAGAAGCATTCGGCATATATCGAGAAAGACGTTTACGAACACCTCGGCTGCGAAAAGGTGATCGCTAAATATGTCACTGATAGTGCAGCCGGATCCCGGCAAGCAAAAAGGCAAATTGCGTACTGGAATGACAAATTAGCGAAGCGGTAAATATTTAGCCCCACGTTTTACGTGGGGTTTGGGATAGCGTTGAGAGAAAGGCGATGACCATAAGCGAAGACCAAATCACCGAATGGTTTGCTCGCCAGAGTAAGTTGTCCCCGGATGACTTCCCTATTGGCATCGGTGATGATATGGCTCAGATTCAGTTAGCCGAAGGCGTGTCGGTTCTTGTCACTACCGATATGCTTCTGGAAGATGTGCACTTTAACCTTGAAAATGCTACGCTTGAGCAGGTCGGATATAAGGCTATGGCGGTTAGTCTGAGCGATTGTGCAGCAATGGCGACAGTGCCTGTAGCCGCGGTAGTATCTGTTGCTCTGCCGAGGAGTTTTGGTGAGAAAGAATTGAAGCAACTTCATGCGGGAATTACATCAGCTGGAGATAAATTTGCATGTCCACTTATCGGTGGTGACATTACTGCCTGGCCGAATCAGGAACCGTTGGCTTTAAGTGTTGCAATGCTCAGCCGGCCTGCCGGTAACGAACCAATAACAAGGTCCGGTGCAAAACCCGGCGATGCTATCTGTGTAACTGGCTCGCTTGGAGGTGCGATTTCCAGCAAACATTTAGAATTTCAACCAAGGGTGAAAGAGGCGATACAAATCGCTCAGATTGTGGACGTAAATGCCATGATCGATATAAGTGACGGTCTTAGTACCGACCTGAACCGGATATGTAACGCCAGTCACGTCGGCGCTATCATAGAAGCTGATAGGATACCCATATCGGACCAGGCCGGTAAATCTGAGGACCCGCTTGCCTCGGTTTTGAACGACGGCGAAGATTTTGAACTGCTTTTTACTTTGTCGCAGGATCAATGTAAGAAACTATTGCAGAATTGGACAGGCCCTGTGCCGATAACGCAGATCGGCACTATCACCAACACAAAAAAGATGCAAATTAAAATGCCAGATGGCAGAAAGATTATTCTGCCGGCAAAAGGATATAACCATTTGAACCCCCGGTGAAGCCGGGGGCTAAATATAATAATGAATATTTAGCCTATTTAGCCCCACGTTTTACGTGGGGTTTATATTATGAACACAAATTTTAATATCACATCGAATTCGCCGAGTGAGACTATCAAAATTGGTCAAAGAATCGGCGAACAATTAAAAGGCGGCGAAATTATTGCTGTTTGTGGCCAATTAGGCACCGGCAAAACGCATCTTATAAAAGGTATCGCAACCGGCGCCGGCGCCAAAGGCCCCACAATCGTTAGCAGTCCTACTTTTGTCATAATTAACGAATATCAGGGATGCTTCGATATTTATCATATCGATGCTTATCGGCTTGACTCGATTGACCAGTTCGAGATGCTCGGCTTTGATGATTATTGTTACCCTGATTCGGTCGTTCTTATCGAGTGGGCCGATAAGGTCGAATCAGCTTTAAAAGGAATCGAGTATATTCGTGTTGAATTAAATCATCTGGCTAAAACCAGGCGCAATATCCATATCAAAAACGCACCAGCTTATATGATTTTTTATTGATTGATTCCTGCATAGATAGATAATAATAAAACATAACTCAAACTTGCCGGTTCATGCAGTCATACTCGCGAAAGCGGGTATCCAGTTAACTAATCGACACGTGGATTCCCGCCCTTCGGCAAACTCAGGGCTAGCGCTGCGCGGGAATGACACAAAGATGTAGGGTGGTCTTCAGCCCACCGATAAAATAACGGTGGGGCATCCATTCTCCGTAGCAGGACCACTGCGAAGGATGAAAGCACCACCCTACATGGCTGAAAGGCAGGTCCAAATGTCTCTCGACCCGGTGCGGGATAAATTTAGCCCCACGTTTTACGTGGGGTTTTCCATTGGTCTTTTTATTTGCCATCCGAAAATTTGGACGAGTTAACTTTATTCCATATACTTTACTTAGAAACCATGGGCTGATAAAAAACAGCCCGATTTGTTTTTTCGGACACAGTAGTTAAATAATCCTGAGTCCGACTGAAGTATTGGAACAGTTTAGAAGTATTGCTGGCATTTTAAGGTTTCTTCATTTTAAAGGAGGATTCGCAGCTCACAACATCCCACAGGTAATTAAGTGACTTATCTAATAAGACGATAATACAGTGTACAAAAAAATTGGTTGCGATATTGTTTCGCAAAAACTAAAAGCCGAAAACAAATTTTAAAGGGGTAAAAGATGAAAGCTGGTTTTACATTGGTTGAAATTTTGATTGTCGTGGTCATTTTAGGTATCCTGGCTGCAATTGTGATCCCACAGTTTACCGAGGCCAGCACCGAGGCCAAAACATCCAGCCTGATGAGCGACCTGCAAACAGTACGCTCACAGGTTGAGCTCTACAAGGTCCAGCACAATGATGCCTTGCCCGGCGGTGGAACAGCTTCGTTTACAGAAGCTCTGACTGGCAAGACAGATATCGATGGAGATGTCGCCGCGGCCGGTGAGTATGGCCCATATCTGCAGACTATCCCGACGAATCCCTTCAACGATGATGACGATGTTCGCATTGATGGGGCCGAGGCAGGGGCCAACACGGATGGTTGGAGATTCGACGCCACCGATCCCAATAGCGGTGCCTTCCAGGCTGATGATTCTGCTGAACATGCGGCTCTCTAAAAACTTCAACTGCACCTGTCGTGTTTTGCATCAATGTAATGTGAGCCATCAGCCCAAGTTGGTGGCGACTAGAAGTGAAAAAATTGGCTGACCGTGCTGAGGCGATAGCCTTAAAGCAGGTCAGCCTTTTTGATGGAAGTAAAGAATAGCGTACAGCGTGCAGCGTATAGCGCTTAGGGATATAAAGTTAAAGGTAGGGTGTGCTTTGTACACCAGTTACGCTGCCCTCGCAATACGCACGACGCAATACGCAATACGAATAAACAATAAACCCTCGAAAGGCAAATTTATGAAAAAGGCAAGGGCCTTCACACTAATAGAGGTTCTCGCTGTCACTGTATTGCTTGGTGTTATTGCTGCTATTGTTATCCCGGCTGTTGCAAATAGCGGTACCGCTGCTAAAGAAAGTGCTTTAGCTACTGACCTGCAATTGTTACGCCGGTTTATCCTGGTATATAAGGCACAGCATCTGGAGGTTGCTCCCGGCTATCCGGATGGTAATACCTCTGCTGCACCGACTGAACAGGCCTTCGTTGATCAAGCAACCAAGGCAAGCAAAGCGACTGGAGAAACAGCCGATACCGGTACTTCCGGTTTTAATCGTGGCCCATATCTTTCTAAGATTCCGGTTAATCCGTTTAACGATAAAGACACTGTACAGATGCTTGCCGACGGCGCGGATTTT
>CAYNTC010000130.1:0-6803 GCA_964399795.1 uncultured Pirellulales bacterium
GGCTTGGCAAGAAGATGAATGATTATTTCCGTATCGCTTGTCGATTTGAAGATACTTCCGTATGCCTCATATTCATCTCGTAATACTGTTGCGTTTATCAGATTGCCGTTGTGCGCTACCGCTACCTGACCATGAGAGTACTCAGCCAGAAGCGGCTGACTGTTGATCGGCTTGGTGGCCCCTGTTGTAGAGTACCGAACGTGCCCGATCGCTATTGGATTGGACAACTTCTCCAGAATACCTGAGCCGGCGCGGAAGACCCTCCTGACCGTACCCATGCTCTTGTAGCACTGAATAAACTCGCCATCACTGGAGGCAATGCCCGCTGATTCTTGCCCCCTGTGCTGGAGACTGTGCAAACCGAAATAAGTCTTTCGAACTGCTTGGGGGTCGCCAAAAATGCCAAACAGACCACAGCTTTCCTTCTTAGCCGACGCTACCCGAAATCCATCGGCTTGTGAACCCGTATCAGACATAGCCCTCACACTGCTTTGCAGTCGCTGAATAGTTGGCTCTTCCGAACCACGCTGATGTTACCGGTAAAAACGTAGTTTAGTGATTTGACAAGATCAAGTCAAACAAATGTTTTTGCTGATTTCCGGTAGGTACAGAAGCCTCGTTGAGAATCGTCTGCCAAGAGACTTCTACGATATGGTTATCCTTTGCCCTGGTTTCAAACTTAGACGGGTGTTGGCATCACCGTCTTTTAGACTGATCTCCAAGGTATTATTTGATCCCTTGATAAGAAATAGCTCGTTCTCGGCCGCCGCTTTGTAATATGGATAGAAGTTCATCTGATATTGTTTCGCTGACGCTCGGACGGTATATGTTTGTTTCGATTCGGCGGGCAGATTTGTGATGATATTTCCAAATCTATCGATTCTTGCAACTATTCCCTCTCTTGCGCTTCGATAGAGTTCAAATTTCTTCAGTTGGCTCACTTCTTTGCCAAGGTCGTCAAATTTGCCTATATTGATTTGCGCCGCAGCTTTTGCAAAGACGTCCCTACCATGAAATGTCTTGCTCGCGTTCAAGGGAACAGTCAGCTCTCGAATAGCCATTACTGTTTGCTCTTTAAGTGATTCCCAGAGCAGCCCATTATCCGGCGCAACAAAATAGTAGCTGTCGGTCTTGACTGCCAGAGCTTTTCTCTCTGTGCCGACGCCAGGATCTACCACACAACAGAAGACCGAACTCTTTGGAAAGTATCTATAATTGTTCTTTAGAACCCAGGCAGCCTCGATAATACTCTGGGGCCGGATATTGTGGCATAAGTCAACTATTTTTGCGTCTTTATCAACACCATAAACTATTGCTTTCATTACACCCACATATTCACTCGGCCCAAAATCTGTCAACAGAACTACCATACCGGTCCTCCTGTCGTCTTTTTATTCTTTCCTGTCATTTGAGCAAATTATCATACCAGCGAGCAGTCATCTTGGAAATGCCTCTTCTGAGAAGTGCCAATTCTTCAAAACCTGTTAATAGGCGTTCTCATTCCGGCTTTTGTCGGAATCTCCCGAATTTTCCTGAGCCGATTTTTTGGAATCTTCAGGTCTGGCGTTATACTTTAATATATGTTGAGGGACTGTTTTGTAAATACATATCTTTCGACAACCTGTTTTTCAGCCGATAAAAAAATTCTATTTTTAATGGGGTTTACGGATGGGGATTCAAAATCTATCGAAAGATGTTCTCCTGGTCACTTTATCGAAAGAACCACATTTAAGCGGCGAAATCGTCGCTATTAATGAAGCAGCCTGTGCCGATCGTGGCCATCATGTTATTATCGATTTTTCCCAAACAAAGATTGTCACCTCTGAGAGTATTAACAGCCTTATAATTCTGGAGAGACAGCTTGCCGATCTCGGATATAAATTAATTCTCTGTGCTGTTCCCGCACAACTGAAGCGTGTTTTTTGGCGTACAGGTCTTGAGTCGCTTTTTCAATTTGCGCCCGATGAGCTAACCGCTTTGCAGACAATAAGGCATAGCCTCTATCTATACGGTTGAACCAAACATCTGCCACTGCAGAAAATCCGCGCCAGAACAACGTATCAAAAATAGTCAACTTCAAACATTTCACAATCCGACTATGTCTGCTCAGTGGCGTGGCACATATATTCTCTGCATCTCAAGCCGCTAACATTCTGTACGCTATGATATAATCCTTCGAGATAGACACTAACGCTGTGCAGCAATTGCGCTATTAGCTGCAAAAGCGTGACCGCTCTATTTTATTTATTCTTGATTTATGTCCAGATCAACTTAGAATCTTGTCTCATATATTACAAGGTATTCATGGGGTATATCAAGGATTATGCAACTTAGCGATAGGATGCCTACAGTGTCAAGCACCAAAAGCGCCGATATCCAATATATAAACTATTTAAGAGTTTTTGCTATTTTCGCGGTTATCTTTGCTCATGTCACCATGTGGTCGCTTACCACAACCTCCCCTCAGACTTTTAATTGGTGGGTAGGTAACTGGATATGTCTTTGCTGTCTGTGGGCCGTTCCGGTCTTCGTAATGGTAAGTGGGGCACTACTGCTTGACGAATCCAGAAATGAAACCGCACTACACTTTTACAAGAAGCGATCGCGCCGAATCGGCATTCCTTTCGTGTTCTGGACGATTTTCTATCTCGGAGTCAGAAGAGTTTTCGACCACGAGGAATTAACGATCGATTACGCTATCAAGCTCATCCTGGCCGGAGAACCACACTGGCATATGTGGTTTCTTTACATGATAGTTGGGCTATATCTCATAACGCCTGCTATTCGTACATACATCAGGCACTCTACTTCTGGAGAACGGATTTTTACTATCCTTGTTTTATTCGTCCTCGCCAGCAGCTATTCTCTTGTCGACATGTTGTTCTGGCGCAACCAAAAGTCGATTTTCACTTTGTTCATACCGTATATCAGCTATTATATGTGCGGCTATCAATTGCGTTTTATTGATCCTAAAAAAATTCCAATTCGATACCTTGCAATGGCTTTGGCGTTCTGCGCTGTCTATATAGCTCTACTTACAGGCGTGTATATCGAAACCGGCGGCTTTGTCAACGGCCGGTTTGTGCTCGACTTTTTCAGCCCTCCTGTCATCTTAATGTCGTTAGCTATTTTCTGGGCAGCTTATTTGAGAGAACAGAAAAAGAAATCAAGGCAAAACATCGCTCAAATTATAATGCAAAGAATTGCAGCCGCGACGTTAGGCGTCTATCTTTTACATCTTGTGGTTCTCTTGTGTATGAGAGAAGGACTCGGCAAATATGCGGACGAAAGTAACTTCTTTGGGGGAATAGTTATCGCCTCGGTAGTAGCATTTATCCTGTGTTACCTGATCGTTGAAATTATTAAACACATACCATTCTTACGGCGAATAGTTTGTTAAGTACAGGTGCGAGAGATACGCCTTAGGCGTATAAAAGTGCCTCGATTTATCATAAACTGCATTGACGAGGTTACTGATCCTGTTTCGGTTTTATACGCCTAAGGCGTATTAAGTATACCTTTTAGGCCTTCGGTAAGCCCCTTGCCGATATCTTCCGTGCCTTTTATAGCTTCTTGACCGGCACCCGTTCCACCTCCAATTATATCAACACCCATATCTACCACTTTTGCCATAGTCGAAGTCATTGTGTTAACCATATCTTTAGGCAGAACGCCCGCACCTTGCTCAGCCACTCCACTGGCAATAGCTAATAAAATCTTACTGGTAAGTGTAGCTGTATCTAATTTGTCATCGCTGCCCAGGTCGGTCATCTTGATAGGCGAAAGCTTTAACGTCACGGTGTCTGCTTGTCCCGGAACTGGCAGCAACTTTACATTGACTATAACATTTGAAATCTCGAGGTTGTCAATATTCAGTTTCTTGCCGGAAGGCTCAGCCTCGGTCTTTGTGCCATGCGGTATTGATTTTATTATCTCGTTCAGGTTGTTAGAAATACCTTTTTGCTCCAGAACGAGATTCACTCCATCCATTCTAATGTCATTTATGCGAACCTCGTCGGTCAGAAGTGATCTCGTATCAACCTTGATGTTAGCTTCGTTTAATTGAAGAAGGTTTTCATTTTGGTAGCCAGGTGGATTGCCAATAACAAGGTTGCTAAAGCCGAGGCTGCCACTGATAATTGATAAATCGACCTTGTCTACGCTAACTTTGACGTTCAAAGCTTTGGAGCCCGCCGACTCGATGCCGGCTTTAACAGCGCTATCTGCGAACAATCCAATAGCTACTACCCCAACAATAAGCAAAACCAAGATTACCACAAAGACACCAAGTACTGATTTTGCAAGCTTGCTCATGGTTCTATCCTTTCAAAAATATTGCTGAAAAAATAAGCCTACTCTGTTCCCTGCCAAGTGAGAACTCAGCCTGGATGCTCGATGCTCGTCAAGTATCGAGAATCGAGAAACGAAATTCGAGGGTTAGTTTCAAACATTTTCCCGTCTTATCTTGGCACCAACTGGATTCAATCTCTCTTCGATTCGTTCGTAACCACGGTCTATGTGATAAACCCTGTTGACAGTTGTAGTTCCCTCAGCAGCCAACCCCGCCAATACCAGCGCCGCCGACGCTCGCAGGTCCGAGGCCATCACCGGAGCAGCTATCAACTTTTTTACGCCAGCTACGACAACAGCAGGGCCTTCCTTACGTAGATTTGCCGCCATGCGATTCAACTCTGCAACGTGCATGAACCTGTCAGGAAAGACCTTTTCAACGATAATGCTGTTGCCTTCTGCGAGCGATAAAAGAGCCATAAATTGAGCCTGCAAGTCGGTAGGAAAGCCCGGATAAGGCTGGGTTGTTATATCGGCTGGCTTTATCTTTCCGGTGCGTTTAACAACACAGCCTTTGCCTTCGGGCTCGACAGTCACGCCTATGCACCTTAGCTTATCGACTACAGCCATCATATCTTCGATCCGACAGTTCTTAAGATGTAGTTCGCCGGAACTTATGGCGGCTGCGACCATGAATGTGCCCGCCTCAATTCTATCCGGAATAACTTCATATTGAATCGGCTGCAACTGGCTGACTCCTTCGATGACCAGTCGGGGTGAGCCTATGCCGCGTATATTTGCACCCATTTTGTTTAGACAGTTCGCAAGGTCGGCAATTTCAGGCTCGCAGGCGGCCGATTCAATGATAGTCCGGCCCTTTGCCAGAGTTGCCGCCATCATCACATTTGCTGTGCCAAGCACAGTTGAGCCAAACGATCCGCCCATGAAAATATCTTTGCCAATAAGGCCGTGTGGAGCTTCAGCAACAATATAGCCATTTTCAAGATGAATTTTTGCGCCGAGCTCGGCCAGCCCTCGTAAGTGCAGGTCAACCGGCCTGTCACCAATTGCACAGCCGCCAGGCATCGAGACTTTTGCTCTACCACAACGGGCAAGTAACGGACCAAGAATACAAATGCTGGCCCGCATCTGGCGGACAATTTCGTACTCGCCAACCGGATTGTCGATTACTGTTGAGTTTATGCATATTTGCCCCTGTGCGTTTCTCTTGACGCGGCAGCCCAGATTCTGAAGCAGTTGGGCAAAAATCGAGATGTCGGAAAGATTAGGCACTGCCCCAAGAAATGATTCGCCACAGGCCAGGATTGTACAGGCCATTATTGGCAAAGAGGCATTTTTTGAGCCTTTCACGTTTACGCTGCCCGCAAGGCGGACCGGCCCTTCAATCCGAAACACATCCATAAGCTATTTTCCTTGCCAAAGGCTCCCCATTCCGCGATACTGCACGATTTATACGCCTAAGGCGTATTTAGGTGCAGTATTAAGTAATGTAATGCAAGGCGATTCCGGTTTCAACCCCTGATTCATGACCGGGCACTATTTTGCCCAGCACTAATCGGACACGTAACCAGACTCTCAATCGCTGCACGTTCCGGTTATATTGCTGCAGGAAAATTAGTCAGGAAATTATAGGCTGTATCCGGATGGTTATCATTCAAAACTTTAAAGAACTCACAAACTATTTCACTATAGAAGATGTCGTCCTTCTTACAGGGATCGTTTTTTTAGCTTCCTGGCTGATCAGGACGTCCCTGGGCAGAAATGCTCTGGTTAACTCACCACCTCGTCGTAATAATATGCCTGTTTACATGCCATTCATCCCTCTGTTTGTCTGGCTTGGACCTGTTTCGCTGGCTGCGTATGCCGCAAACTGGCTGGCCGGTGATCTTAAGCAATGGCAGAGTGATTTTCTTGACAACCTCGTTCTCTGTGCAGGTGCGTTACTTACTGCGACGCTGATTATTTTCCTTGCCAGAGCTACCTTTGCTCGCCGACTGAAGGGATTCGGCCTTGATGTTAAAACTATACATAAGGATATTTTAGCCGCTTTTGCAAATCTACTCGCCGTCTGGCCGCTCGTCCTTGCAATGATAATAATAACCACTTTTTTTGGAAAGCTCATCTGGGGCCAGGAATTCCAGATGCAACAGCACTACGAACTTGAGCTCATTTCAGAGCATTCTGAATTGCCGCTTCGAATATCGATTATTGTTTTAACTGTTCTGGTGGGACCTGTGCTTGAAGAGATGCTTTTTCGTGGCTTTTTTCAAACAACGATACGTTCATTCCTGACCAAGCCCTGGTTATCAATAGTCATAAGCTCTTTTCTGTTTGCTACAGTACATCAAAACATAGAGCACTGGCCTGCTTTGTTCGCCTTAGCGGTTTGTCTGGGTTATGCGTATGAAAAGAGCGGCTCACTGTTTCGGCCTATCTTCATCCACGCACTTTTTAACGGCTCCACTATAATTCTAACTCTGGCCCAGTGACTT
>CAYNTC010000131.1:0-6716 GCA_964399795.1 uncultured Pirellulales bacterium
TATTTCAACTCTTTTATACGTCACGCCGATGTGGTAAAAATGGCAAACTTTACATTGTTCACGTCACTGCTGGGAAAAGACAGGGAAAAAGGGACATTTAAAACACCATTGTTTCATACGTTTAAATTATTCTCAAATAATTGCCGCGGCACATCTCTCGATGTGTTCGTTGACTGCGAAACGCTTGATTCAAATGACTTTTATAAAAAAATCCCCTATCTGGACGTATCATCAGTGTATTCGAATCAGACAAATTCCCTGATGATAAATGTTGTGAACCGTCATAAAGATGAAGACATTAGTACCGAAATCATTAATAGTTCGGGCACTTTCTCAGCAAATGCATCGGTAAGTGAAATTAATTGTGATGATATTCATGCTGTTTATACTTTTAATAAACAGGAGCAATATATTCCTGCCGTTAAAGAACTGGCCGTTAAGGGAAATAAGTTTATCTATTCTTTTCCGGCACATTCGTTTACGCAAATAATATTAAAAATTCGTGAAAATTAAAGTTGTCCGGTTTTTTCATGCCTTTTCGCGGCCTGATGAAACCTGCCGTGAAACGGCAGGCTAAATATTTTTGGATTCCGCATCAAGCCTGCCTTGAGCACAGTCGAACAGGTTCGGAATGACTTAAAATTAAATCTCTTCGAGCATTTTAAGGCAGAAACGGTCGGTCATGCCGGCGATATAATCGCATACGGTACGCTGCAAGCTCTGCTGGGGGATGAAGCGCTGAAAATAATGTGGCATCTGTTCCGGATCTTGGCAGAGCCCGTCAAAAAGCTGGCCGAGCCACTGTTCGACTTTTTTGGCTGGTTGAATTGAAGATTCATGCTGGTAGAAGTTCCGCAGTAAAAAGTCTTCCAATTCGCACAGCTTGTCTTCATTTTCAGTGGATAGAACAATTAAGTTCTCGGCTCTATTGTAAACATCTTCGACCGTTTTTATACCTTTGCGTTCGATATTCTTTCTGCTTTCATCGATGCAGTCACTAACAAGCGTGTCAATTATTATCTTTGCGGTCCTTGTTCTTCGGATTGTTCGGTCTCTGATTTGCCCTGCTTTTATTGTGCTTTGTGCTTGTTCAAATATTTTGACAGCTTTTAGCTTGCTGGCAGTTATTAGTCCCGCACGCATTCCATCCTCAAGGTCGTGACAGTTGTACGCGATGCGGTCTGCAATGTCAGCGACCTGTCCCTCAAGGGAACAATTTGCCTCGCTGAACGTCTCATCTGCAGACACGTCGTATCGACCTTTGTGCCTGGCTAATCCCAAACGCGTCTCATGCATCAAATTCAGGCCCATAAAATCAGAATAAGGGTGCTCAAGCAAATCTACAATTCTCAATGTTTGCCGGTTATGCTCGAATCCACCGAATTGGGCCATCAGGTCATCGAGAGCCTTTTCTCCAGCATGGCCGAAGGGCGGATGCCCCAGGTCGTGAGCCAAGCATATTGCCTCGGTCAGGCTTTCGTTTAGTCTTAGCTGGCTTGCAATGGTTCTTCCAATTTGGGCGACCTCGATGCTGTGGGTCAAACGTGTTCGATAGTAATCATCCAGGCCGGGAGTGAAGACCTGAGTTTTGCCTTCCAGCCGGCGAAAGGCAGAAGAGTGTATTATGCGGTCGCGATCGCGGTTAAAGTCCGAGCGATAAGGATGTGGCTTTTCTGTAAACGACCGGCCCCGGCTTCTGTTTTCGGAAACTGCATAAGAACTAAGTTCATAAAACATAGATAGTAAATGCGTTTATGGGTATATGAGTAGATGCGTTGACGTATCTTCTACGTGGTGGCTGCGACATCTATTTATGCATCTACACATCAGACCATTTGCTAATTCATATACTGGGTAAGTTGTGTTCCCCACTTATTTTCTTAAGTAACTCAAGAAGTTCACTCAGGCTTTGACTGATAACCTTTGTGTCGCTGCACACGCTCATGAAGTTTGTGTCACCATCCCAACGCGGCACGACGTGGATATGCAAATGACCCGGCAAGCCGGCACCGGCACTTCGGCCGAAATTCATGCCGACATTGAATCCGTGAGGTTGTATAGCAAGACTGAGTGCCTTTTGCGACTGGCTGATGAGCTTTATCATTTCAAGAAGTTCTTCTTCTGTTGCCTGGTCAAGTTCAGCAATGTGCCGGGTAGGTGCTATCAATAGGTGACCGTTATTATAAGGGAAGCGATTCAGTATGACGATGCTGTGTTCTGTTCGCCACAACACCAGGTTCTTATCGTCATCGTCGGGGTGCTGCAGATTATCGCAGATAAAGCAGCCATCGGTTTTATCCAAGGCCTGAATGTAATTGATTCGCCACGGCGCCCATAAATTATTGCGTTGCAATCTACCACCTCGGCATTTCTATATTATTTTCTTCAGACCGCAAAAGCTGAACTTTGAAATTTTGTTTGATGGTTATCAACGGCTTTGCTCCAGGAAGCGGGATTGAAGTTTGTATATTCATCTCGTATTGGTGGTTGAGCTGTTCGAGTTGACCGGTATCGATATTGAATAAATCCTCTCCTTGGCCCTGCAGCTCGCGGAATTCAAGACCCATCGAGAATTGCCTTAAAAAGCCGAGCCTGCCACTGAGTCTGAAACTGCCGGAGTACGGAATCGGCCAATTTCGTGTAACAGATTCAGCCAAGCTAAACGAGCTTTTTATCACGGCGAGGCGACCCTGTTCGCCGGGACGAATACTATCAAAAGTATAAGTTACATCCCTTGCTTTCTTTAAGACCATTGTAGTAGGTGCGGGCAGTTGTGAATCCCAGCTTTGGCCGATAGAAATTCCTTCGGTGAACTTTTCAATGCTCGAAGCCGAATCCCAAAGAAACCACTGGATAGCTACGAAGTCCTCAACCATATCGGGGTCTTTGATTCTTTCCTTGCCCGAACGAAATGCCCTATTCCCAGCTCCTTTGGCTACCCGTTCCAAGTCTGAGTAATCTTGTATTTTGCCGATAGGATCGATGGTGAAGATATACTTTTTTCCTTTTAGAGTCTCAAGAGCATCCCTGCCACGGCCCTTAGTGCGCGTGACCTTCACCTGTTTGCATGTTGCCTCTATAGTTGTTAGGCCGTACGGGTCAACCTTAACAGGTGTATACGCGACGACCATTTCCATAGATTCTGTGGATTTACTCAAAGTACCCTTGTCTTTGGTTGGCTCACCTTGCGGATTCCAATCAACATCTATTTCTCTTTCTGAGATCAACTTATATTCAAGTGTCCGGCCCTTTTGGAAGTCTACGGTCAACAGCACTTTTTGTCTGTCCGGTAGCGCACTTTCTTTGCCTTGTCGCTGCGTTTGTGAGCCAGGACCCTTACACCCGCTAAGTACAAATAGGCTGATGGTGAGCAGAACTGCTGGTAAGGATTTCAAGTTTAACTCCTTTTGCATTTTGTGCATGTCTTCTGTAATCTATGTGTGTTAATCAACTCTTTCCATACTATAAAAGCGATCAGCTTTCATTCTTATTACGCTCGGTTCTTCGCCCTGTTTCGTGCTGGGATCGGCGATGACCCACTCAGTCTCAAGCTTTTCGTAATATTGCTGAACGTTGCCTGCCGTAAGGTCAAATCTTAGCTGACCGGTGTACTTTTCAATATTATCGAACATCCTCGAAAAGATATTTGCTTGCTGGTTCTGGTTAGCATCTTCAGCCAACTCGGTCGAAGGGATCGCGTTCATCTCGGCAACGGCTACAAGGTAACCATCGGCATCTTCGATTTCTTTTAACTCATAAGTCTTCTCATAAGTTTTGAAGCCCATCATGTCAAACGATAAGGTTTCAATCTCACTCCAATTGTCCCCTGGTCTAAACTGGTTTTTATCCGTTAGAGCCGCAAGAGCTGGAATAGTGTGGCGTTGCTCAATTACCTCTTCATCAAGAAGCTGCAACGCAGCCTCGTGTATACGGGTATTGCCCTTGATTACGGTTTGCGCCTGCTTTGTATCGATTACCTCTAAGACTTGGCCAGCAGGTGAGATTTCTATGGTATAGCTTTGGCCGATCAATTTCTTTAAGGGGCTGTTTGGTTCTTTTTCTTTGGAGCTGTCGAAATCAAGAACAACATTATTTGCAACTTGTGCCAAGTATATGAGGTCCTTTATAGTAATCTCTGCGATGGCATTACCATTAGCATCAACATCGCGTATCTGTTGAGCAAAGGTCATCTCGATTTTATTGCTTGTGCGGCCTCCTTTGAAGGCATTAGGTTTTTTAGCTAAGGGACCTTCCCACTTAACGCTCTTTTGAGCCTCTATTATTACCTTGTAGGTTACTGAATCTTGCGGTGTGAACTTCAGTGCCAACATTGCTGCCTGAGCCGAAGCAGATCGTGCCGATTCTTTTTCGAGTGGAGGCTCGACATCGACTTTGGTAGATTTCTCTGCAACGGGGGTACAGCCTACTGTTAAAATAAGTAAAAACATTATCGCAGCGGCTAAGAAATATAAAGCTTTATGTAAATATCGCATTTTGTCTTTCCGTAAAAAAGACATTTTGAAGTCTTGGCTCACTTTCGTATTAGTGTTAGATTATAAGCTTTGCTATCGTAGGTACAACCGATTTTTCTTTATTCATCCTGAATGAACAGCTAAACTAAGATTTTGAAATCTACTTAATTATTTTAGGAGAAACCGAATTATGAGAAGCGATACAGTCAAAAAAGGTTTTCAGCGTGCACCCCATAGAGGCTTGCTTCGTGCTTGTGGTTTAAGCGGCGCAGATATTGAAAAGCCTTTTATCGGCATTGCCAACAGCTTCTGTGAGATTGTGCCAGGTCACGTGCACCTAAATAAGGTAGGCCGGATTGTCAAAGAGGCTGTTCGCCAAGCTGGTGGGACAGCTTTTGAGTTCAACACTATAGCGATCTGCGACGGCATCGCTATGGGGCATACCGGAATGAAGTATTCTTTGGCCTCGCGTGAGATCATTGCAGACTCGGTTGAAACAATGGCTCAGGCACACTGTTTCGATGGCCTTGTCTGTATTCCAAACTGCGACAAGATTATACCGGGTATGCTGATGGCGGCGGTCCGGCTTAATATTCCAACCATCTTTGTCTCTGGTGGGCCCATGAAGGCTGGCAAAACCAAAGAAGGAAGGACAGTTGACCTGATTAGCATATTCGAGGGTGTTGCTGAATTTAAAGCCGGCAAAATCACTGAAGAACAACTAAAAGAACTCGAAATTACCGGGTGCCCTACGCAGGGAAGTTGTTCAGGCATGTTTACAGCAAATTCGATGAACTGTCTATGTGAAGCTATCGGAATGGCCCTGCCCGGCAATGGAACCATCTTAGCGGTTGATCCAAAGCGACAGGAGCTTTATAAAGCCGCAGGCAAACAAATTATGTCGCTAATTGAAAAAGACATCAAACCATTAGATATAATCAACGTTAAATCGATGGATAATGCTCTTGCGCTTGATATGGCGATGGGCGGCTCGACAAATACCGTCCTGCACACGTTGGCGGTTGCAAGCGAAGCTGAAATTAAGTATGACCTCGAACGCATAAACGCAATCTCAGCCAAGTGTCCAAACATCTGCAAAGTAGCACCATCGAGCACGTACCACGTCGAAGATGTAGATGCTGCGGGCGGTATAAGTGCGATCCTGAAGGAAATCAGCAAGATTGAGGATTTGCTAAACACCGACTGTCTGACGGTGACAGGCAAAACTCTCGGCGAAAATATTGCTGATGCCAAGATTAAAAATACCGAAGTTATCCGGCCACTAAATAAGGCGTATTCAAAGACCGGAGGCCTGGCGATTCTACGGGGCAACCTCGCGCTGAATGGAGCTGTAGTAAAAACCGCAGGCGTAGCTGAGTCAATGCTGACACATACCGGCCCAGTTGTCATTTTCGAAAGCCAGGAAGACGCCTGCGAAGGGATACTCGCCGGTAGAGTCAAAGAAGGTGACGTTGTTGTAATCCGTAATGAGGGCCCTAAAGGTGGCCCCGGTATGCAGGAGATGCTAAGTCCGACAAGTTATATTATGGGGGCGGGTTTAGGCGAATCCGTAGCCTTAATTACCGATGGCCGATTTTCAGGCGGAACAAGAGGCGCCTGCATTGGCCACGTAAGTCCGGAAGCCGCGGTTGGTGGCGCTATTGGCTTGCTAAAAGATGGTGATATAATTGAAATCGACATACCAAACAACAAGATAAATATAAAGCTATCTGATGAGGAACTCGCCGAGCGTAGAAAGGCCTTCCAGCCACCCAAGCCTCGGATAACAAAGGGCTATCTTGCAAAATACGCCTCGATGGCCACTAGCGCCGACACCGGTGCCGTTTTAAAATGGTAGCTACAAACACTTTTTCAGACAATTAGACCATATAAATCTCAGCATACTCAAATTTCTTGACATCAAGGCTGGAATCTGATGAAATTAAGAATTAGGATTACATTTTGACTATTGTGAACGATAACGTCATGCCCATAGATCATTATATTGATAAGCTATGCTAACCCGATTGAAAATATCAGGTTTCAAAAACCTTGTTGACGTTGATGTCCGATTTGGACCGTTCACTTGCATTGCGGGTCCAAATGGTGTTGGAAAATCGAATTTATTCGACGCTATTAAGTTTCTTAGCGCTCTTGCCGACCTTCCATTGATGGAGGCAGCCTTAACTGTTCGCGGAGATGAAAACGGAGCACGGGTTTCAGATATTCGGAGTCTTTTTCAAA
>CAYNTC010000132.1:0-6713 GCA_964399795.1 uncultured Pirellulales bacterium
GGATCTGCAATCTCAACGCTTGCAAGCTCTGAGGTATCTTTTTCCAGCTCATCTAGCTCGACAGCCGGGAGCTTTAACTGCTTGCCTGTCGCAGCGGAAAGCTCACGGGCAGCGCCGATATATCCCAGACAATCGCCACGGTTGCTCGTGACCTCGACGTCGATGACGGCATCATCACCTAAATATTCGATGCCTTCACAAGGAAGTCCTAAATCGCTCAGAGTCTCAGCAATCTGCTCAGCGGTTAAACCGGTTTCGATATAGTCGTTAAGCCAACTCACTAAAATCTTCATCTCAACACCATTTCTATCTCAGAATAAAAACTGGCAATAGGTTATCCGCAGTGGTAGTTTCTGTCAACGTTGTGTAAGGGTTTCTTCTATGAAAATAGACAAATTCATCCTTTCCTGTTTTCGCATCAGCTTTATAATATTGCTCTGGCGAGGTGGCAATTAGAACAAGAGGTGTCACATGAAAGCAGGGTATGGTTTATTAGCATTGATGCTCGTCAGCCTGGCAATTGCCGTTTTATGTTTCGGCTGTGTCGAGCACAGGCTCACCATCAACACCGAGCCTGAAGGGGCGCTGGTTTTTCTCAATGACGAGGAGATAGGCGTTTCACCGGTTACGGCCTCTTTTAACTGGTATGGCGATTATTCGGTCCGGATAAGTAAGCAAGGCCACAAAACGCTGAACACGCACCGCGAATTGAAGCCTCCATTGCACGATCACTTTCCATTTGATTTCTTCACCTTGCTTAATCCGAAAAGAACAGTCGACTCCTATGAATGGAGATTTAAGCTTGCACCGAGGGCACAATCTTCCCGGAAAGAGTTGATCGAAGCTGCCCAAGAGTTGAAAAGAAACTCTGATAACTGACTTGGGCGGAATAAGTGGATTTTGTTTAGCAAAGTATTTGAAGGAATCCGCATAATTTTAGCAGTTGATCGACCGCTGGACATGCTGCGGACGGCTGTGAATGTATAGGGCGACTCTTGCGGAGCAGCCGTCGTCGCACGACTTGAAGGCGAACAATTAGGCCGGTTGACTTATGGCAACCAAGCTGTTCATAGATAATCCAGAACGCCGAGGAACTAAAAAATAGCTAAAGTGGAGGTTATCGTCCAAGCTCACTAAGGATGAGAAAATAGTTTGCACCTGTTAGGATTTTGATTTGACGTGAATTTCAGTTAAAGGCATATTAATCAGAAAAAAGAAAGAAAAAGGACACAAATATGAAAATGAAGAAATATTGGCTTTTAGCCATAGTCTCGGGAGCTTTTATTGCGTCTATGTGGGTGCTTGTACAATGCGTTGCTAAAGCCGAACAAACTATAGAAGACAAACAGACTGAAAATCAAAGAATCATAAACACGAAAGAGACATTTGTGAGCATTGACACGTCCAAAATAAGGTTAGGCGTGAAAGGCCGTGATACTCTAGTGGGACTACCAGGCGTATATGTTCTTGTGGAAGAGCTAAGCAAAGAGGCACAGAAATATGGATTGACTAAGCAAGCACTACAGACAGATGTGGAACTACAACTTCGCCGATACGATATTAAGGTCCTTTCTGAAGATGAAATGCTGCGGACACATGGTATGCCAGAACTGTATGTAAACCTTAATTGCGTGACAAATGAACTCTTTGCCGCCATAAACATAGAAGTCGAGCTTCAGGAAATAGCGCTTCTTACCACACGAAACCCAGTAATGGCATGTGTCGATGCCACTACCTGGGAAAAAAGTTATGTGGTAATCGTCGGGTTGCTTAAAATCGAAAACGTTCGAGAAAATGTTCGCGACTTAGTAAATGAATTTATAAACGACTACCTTGAAGCCAATCCAAAAGAGAAGAGAAATAAGAAGGATTTAATAGAAGAAGACCAATAATGGGTTAAAAACGCAGTTGAATAGAAAATTTTCTATTTTTTGGCCCCCATTGAAATGAGCCTTATCAGGAGTTATATCAAATAGAACGCAGAGATCATCAATGGGCAAGAAACACGAAGATCAAGTTTGTACTGCTTTAATAGATTTTATTGCGAAACAGAAGAATTTAACCATACGTGAAATATGTTGCCCTGATAAAGAAAAGAAAAACAATTTGCCAAGTGTCGATAGGCTTATAAAGTGTCCTGACGTAGAAATTGTTTTGGAACACACACTAATCGAAAGTTATCCAAAGCAGATCGCTGATAGCAAAAGAGTTGATAATCTTCTCGGACCGTTGAGAGCTAAACTTGCGGGCGAGTTACCCAAACCTGGTCATTATGAGCTTTCAATAGACGTGGGAGCTGTAAAAGGTGCGAAGGACACAAAAATCGTTCAAACTGCATTGATTAAATGGATTAAAGAAAAAGCTCCTTTACTTCAGGTAGGATCACCAAATGTAGCGCCTGCCCACTATATTAGAGAAAAACCACCTGAAGTTCCTTTTGAAGTGACACTTTATCGATTGTCACGGAGTGATGGAGGGTTTTGGATCAGCGTGAACGCTCCAGAAGATTTAAAGAAAAGCAGGAGACAGAGGATTCGAAAAGCAATCGAAGATAAATGCCCTAAACTTTGTAAGGCGAGAGGAGACAAATGTATTTCCATTTTATTACTGGAGTCAGATGACCTCTTTTTAGGCAATTGTTCCGAGACAGCTCAAGCTATTGCTAAAGAACTGTGTCCTCGCAATGATTCACCAGAAGAAATCTACTTGGTGGAGACCGAAATAAAACCATGGGTTGTCTGGGTTCTGAAAGAGGGTAAGAATTTATATCGGGATATAGAAAACCCTGGCCCTTATCGCGTATATCCAGACGAAACCCTTACATGAAAACGTGAGTTTAACAAAGATTTTCCCAATACCATTCTATCGCTTTTTGCAGGCCTGGATGATTATACTCCCAATACCACCGTTTCGTTTAATGGCGCAGCGGCAAAGTATGTCAGGATTACCGCCAATAGCAACTGGGGCGGAATGGGCCAATACGGTCTCAGTGAAGTCCGCTTCTTCTACAAGCCTGTCCGTGCAAGAGAACCTAATCCGGAACCCGGCCAAACAGATGTGCCTCTAAATGTAGTACTTAGCTGGCGAGTGGGAAGAGAAGCAGCCACGCACGATGTATAACCTTGACATAAATGAGCAAGCTGTAAGAAGTGGCACCATTGCCCCGGAAAGCGTCCCTGGTAACGGCTGTATAGCCAGCTATGTCCCGTCATCCCTTGAATTAGGCCAGACCTACTACTGGAAAGTTACCGAGGTCAACGACGCAGAGAGTCCTGCATCTTGGGATAGTGACGTCTGGAGCTTTTCCACAATAGAGTACTCTGTTGTGGACGACTTTGAGGACTACAATGACACTGAGCCGGGCAGGATATTCGACACGTGGACAGACGGCTGGGGCATTTCTGAAAACGGCTCTCAGGTAGGTAATAGCACGGTACCTTTTGCTGAGCAGAACATCGTTCATAGTGGCAGCCAATCCATGCCGTTCTTTTATACAAACACCGATGGAGTAGCATATTCAGAGGCGGTGCGTACTTATGATACTCCGCAAAATTGGGCTGTAGATGACGTTGAGAAGTTAACATTGTTTTTCAGAGGCTATCCTACAGCCTTCGAAGAAGACCCGCCTGATACATACACTATGACTGCCAGCGGAACGGATGTCTGGGATGAGTCCGACGAATTTCGTTTTGCCTATAAGATGCTCTCAGGTAATGGCTCCATTACCGCCCGTGTAATCGACGTAGAAGAGACACATGCCTTTGCCAAGGCTGGCGTGATGATTCGTGAAACGCTGGAGCCCTTCAGCGTACATGGCTTTATGTTTGTTACGCCGGATGGTCGTAGATGTTTCCAGAATCGTACTACAACTGCTTGGGAATCTTACTCGGCACATAGCGATTCGAACGCTGTTAGTTTACCATGTTGGGTCAGGCTTGTCCGTCAGGGCATCTTTATCACTGCTTATTACTCCCAGGATGGTAGTAACTGGATACAGCAACCGGCAGATGAGAACACCGACTCTGATGCATCCACTAATCCTCGAATTATAGTAATGCGAGATGACATTTATGTTGGCATGGCGCATACCAGCCACTATGCTGGTACAAGTGGCGTCTCTATGTTCTCTGATGTAGCAACTACCGGCACTGTCACTGGTGACGACTGGGAGGTTAAAGCCATCGGCGTAGAAATGCCTGCCAATGGTACTCAGCCATTGTATGTGGCTGTAGAAGGTGGTGGTACAGCTAAAGTTGTCGAGCATCCGGACAATCCCAATGCAGTGCTGGCAACAGACTGGCAACAGTGGGATATTTCGCTTAGCGTTTTAAGCGATGCTGGTGTTGATCTTACCGCAGTTGAGAAGATGACCATTGGTGTTGGAAGTCAGACAGAGCCACAAGATGGTGAAGGGAGACTTTACTTTGATGATATCAGGTTATATCGGCCGACACCTTCAGAACCTAATGAGCCGAGCGATCCGAATGCTCCGTCCGAATAATAGGAGTCAGAGCGGCCTTTGGCCGCAGTGATTAGTGATTAGTGATTAGTTTATCGATGTGATTAGTTTATCGATGGCTGCCCCTGGGCAGCCGCACGGCGAGCCAAAATAGATAAGGTAGGCGGCCTTTGGCCGCGGTGCGTCGCAACGGGTTGGTGAATGGTGAATGGTTAGCTTACAGTATTGTGCTAATCCGGGGGCTCATGTTAATCGTATGGGCCCCTTGTTATTTTTATATGTGGCAGGTTGTTAATGGATTTTATCGTCGCCAGTCAGGTTTACGAACCATCAAAGGCGGAATTTGTTTGGGCTTTTTGGAGGCATTTTGGGTATTGACACAAGTTATGTTGCTCGGGTACCAGCGAATTGTATATAGCGTTGGTTTGAAGGGCAGCTTATTTTTTTTGATTTTTCCAAACATATCTGGCTGTTCCGAGAGCAAAATAATAAAAGCACCACCCTCCTCCTATCGACATATATGTTCTTTGGCTTTTGTGGAAATTACAGAGTTAAAGCCTTTCGCCGTGTAGACAAGTGATTTTTGAAAACTGAGGTGCGATAAACAAAGTAGTTCATAGATTTACCGGTATCTGGCGTTCAGCCAGGTATTCTTTCATTTGTTTTATACTGTACTTACCAAAGTGGGCGATTGACGCTACAAGGACGGCATCAGCATGACCGTCAACGATGGCTTCGTATAGATGTTCCAGTGTCCCAGCTCCTCCCGAAGCGATTACCGGCAGAGACACCGCATCGGCTATTGCCCGTGTCATTTTAATGTCGTATCCAGCTTGTGTACCATCCGTGTCCATACTGGTTGGTAAAATCGCTCCAGCGCCTAAGTCTTCGACCCTTTTTGCCCATTCAACAGCGTCGATCCCAACCTTGACAGTGCCACCGCTTATCATGACCTCAAATCCGGACGGCAGGTCCGAATTTGTGGAGGTGTCTATTGCGACGGTGATTCTCTCACTGCCGAATTCTTCAGAAGCCTCTCTAACAAAATCGGGCTTACGGACAGCGGCTGTATTGATTGATACTTTTGATGTTCCTATATCGAGCAATTCTTCGATCGCCTGACAGCTATTGATCCCACCTCCAACGGTCAGAGGGACGCTGATTGCCTCGACAGTTCTTTTGACTGCGTCCAGAAGTGTTTTTCTTTTTTCGATGGTTGCGGTGATGTCGAGAAAGACGATTTCATCAGCACCTGCTTTGCTGTAGGCAGCAGCGTTCTCAGCGGGGTCACCTACAT
Source organism: uncultured Pirellulales bacterium (assembly GCA_964399795.1). GTDB lineage: Bacteria > Planctomycetota > Phycisphaerae > Sedimentisphaerales > Anaerobacaceae > CAYNTC01. The sequence goes on from CAYNTC010000132.1 coordinate 5,757, forward strand.
CTTTTAACTGTACAAAGTTGATGCCTTTGACCAATCGGCCGTCTTTTACATCCAAACACGGGATGATTCTTCGGTAATCCATAATTTACTCCTTCATGATCGGTCAGATATCCAATTGCATGCAAGTTCTGTATCCGTGGCTAAAGTATATCAGAGCCATCCTTTTCGGTCGAGAGAATGTTTTTCAGGTGCGGATAACGCTGTATTCATGCCTGAAATGAAATACTCTGCTGCCAGGACAAGCAGCGTAATTTTGTAGTTGGGTTCTTATGGATGTATTCTAATCGGTGCTAAACGGACATTTTTTTCGCTTCCAAGAAAAATTTATTTGAACTGAAGCGGCACCACCTTTGTAATAAGAGAAGCCATTAACACAGTTTTGTTTAAAGAGAAGGCTATGTTATACACAGGACATGGAGAGCATTTATGATAAAAATAGTGTTAGTTCGGCACGGACAGAGCACGTGGAATCTTGAAAACAAATTCACCGGCTGGACCGATGTTGACCTCTCCGAACAGGGCGTCAATGAGGCCCATGAGGCAGCAAAGGTCCTTAAAGAAAGGGAGTATTCGTTCGACGTTGCTTTCACTTCCGTGTTAAAGCGTGCAGTCAGGACGCTCTGGATAATTCTGGATGACATGGACCTTATGTGGATTCCCGTATATCGAACGTGGCGACTCAACGAGCGACATTATGGTGCTCTGCAAGGCCTGAACAAAAAAGAGATGGTTGACAAGTATAGCTTCGAACAGGTTCAGATATGGCGCCGAAGTTACGATACACCGCCACCAGGTTTGCCCGATTCTGACAATCGCCATCCTGCGTTGGATCCACGTTATGCCGATGTTCCACGTGACCTGTTGCCGGCTACCGAGTCCCTTAAAACAACTCTTGAACGGGTTTTGCCATATTGGCATGACCAGATTGTGCCGCAGTTAAAACAGGGTAAAAAAGTG
>CAYNTC010000133.1:0-6679 GCA_964399795.1 uncultured Pirellulales bacterium
TACCAACTCACTACCTTTTTCGCTATTTGTTGCACTTATGAGTTGAATCCGCCTATGAATAGATGCATTCTAACAGCCAAAAACAGTAGATTAACGATTAGAACGCAAATAACGATGAAGTAGACTCGAAAATAACAATCTAAGAATAGTTACAATTTGGAATTTTCGACCAGTTTTCAGAGCAAATTCTCAGAGAAGAAAATGATTGAAAAAAATGACCATTTGCCTGCAAACACAATCACCTCTGGAAAAGGCAGAACAATAAAACAAGCGAAAAATTACGAAAAGAAATTTATATCTGGGTCTGAAAAAAAAAGACTCAACAAATTTGAAAGGGCTTTTGCTCGAAATATCTTTGAATTAGTGGGCAGTGATTCACACATAGTTGATATTCCATGTGGTAGTGGCAGATTTTTTGAAATTTTTTCAAAAGCCAAAAAACTAACCATGGTCGATTACTCAATAAATATGCTTAAAGTTTGTGAAGAGAGATTTAAAAGTCCAGAGAACGTTCGGCTAATCGAGGCTGATATTTTATCTTTACCTCTGCCTGACAATTCAGCTGATTTGTGTTTCTGTATGCGATTGTTCCACCATATGAAAAACGAAAGGGTTAGATTAGATGCTTTGAAAGAACTTGCTCGCGTTTCAAACAGATACGTTGCATTGAGTTTTTATAATAAAAACTGTTGGAAGTTCCATCGAAAAAAATTATTTAGAAAAAATATCCGCAGCAATCATATTACTTTTCGTCATCTTCTCAGCCTTGCAGAACAGGCAAAACTTAAACTCATTGATAGGCTACCGAAGATTAACTTAATCGAGCCACAATGCTGCGTTGTTTTCAAAAAAACATAAGATTTTTAGTGTGAATATGTTTTGTTCAAGCAAGAAAAGAACGCTAAAGGAAGCCTTGAGATTCAAGTATAAAGACTCGCGAAAAGGCAAGTGGTGGCTGAAAGACGACCGTTTAATTTGCGTAGCTGAATCAATCTTATCTACTATTGATGAATGCAATGAATCTCTTTTACCGCGTAATGTCGAAATCCTCAAGCAAGATGACAGACGATTACTTCTCAGGTTCAATTCTTCGCAGGTCGTCGAACGCTCCTTTATTGTGAAAGTTTTCCCATTGTATCGCCTTCGGCACAAGCTGAAATACCACACAAAAAAGTATACCCAGAGCAGGTTCGGCTTTGGTGAGGCAGCCAACTTGCTTATAGCTGCCAAGCGAGGTTTAAGAGTCCCCAAGATTTACGGCTATGGACGCGTATATGGCTTTTTTCGACTAATTAAAAGAGACATTGTAATTATGGAGGATCTGACAGGTTTTACCACACTTGGTAAACTGCTGGAACTGAATCAAACAAACACAGAGAAAATTGTAGGTCTCTTTGACCAGGTTATTCCCATTTTCGTCAAGCTTTACGAGGCAGGATGTAATCATATAGATCTCAGCCCTACCTGTATTATGCTTTGTGCCGACGGGTCGGATGGCGATGGCTTTATCCTGGATTTTGAGTACTCGAATTTTCATAAACAGAAGAGTCCCGAGCTTTTAATGTTCGAAGCAGCTTTTTTTATAAACCGATGCAGAGGCTGGTTTGCAAATGAGGCTGCTTATAAGTGGCTGGATAAGCTCTTAGATGCCGTAGAGATTAGAGATAGCAGCAATCGCAGAAAGTGCATAGAAAGGTTTAAATATTATTTTGGCACGAAATTATCCCGCAAAAGGCGAATGAGATTGCGTTGACCTTTTAACAGCTATAAACAAAGCATAATGACAGTAAAACGCAAAGAGCTAACAGACTCGCATTCAGCAGCATCTGCAGACCGGCATTAGCTTCAGACAACGTAGGACGATAGAACCTTCACATTTTCCAGAAAGAGAGCATCTTGAATATATGTCTTTTTACACCTTCGTTTTTGCCTGACATCGGAGGGATGGAAGTTGTTCTAGATAAATTGGCCAGGCACTTTCAATACAGAGGACATAAATCTATAGTTGTAGCTCAGCGTTCTCGGCACAATACCGAAATACCCAAGTTGCCTTATAAAGTGATATACTATCCCAGGCCAAGGTCGTCAGTATGGCTTTTGCAGTATGTAGAACATGTCTTAATGCGCGAACACAGAAGACACTGTTTCGACATTGTGCATTCTCATCTGGCCTATCCCACGGGCTATATCGCAGTTAAACTTAAGAAGAAATTACGCGTGCCTGTAATCATCACTTCTCACAAAGGCGACATCATACCTGAGAGCCGTTACCGACAGCGACTCATTCCGAGGGAAAGGATGCGTTGGGCATTAGAGAAAGCTGATGCGGTCACGGCTGTTAGTTCTTTGCTGAAGAATATCGTAGACGAACTCACCTTAAATAAAGCAAACTCCTTTGTCATACCAAATGGGGTCGATATCCCGACTGATAAACCCGGCCTGATACCGGAAGCCTGTGTTAAAATTAGTGGTAAGGATTTTATACTCACGCTTGGTCGCCTCCATCATTATAAAGGGCTTGACGTTTTGCTCAATGCTGTAAAGCTACTCGCTGATCAAAGCATCGAAATTCCGTATCTGGTAATAGCAGGCGACGGAAAGGAAATGGCAAACTTACAGCGTCAGGTTACGGGTTTGGGCTTGAATGATAAGGTTATCTTTATCGGTGCCGTTTTTGGTGACAGAAAACACTGGTTATTGCGGAACTGTAAGTTTTTTCTCCAGCCGTCAAGAGCAGAGGGAATGCCTCTAACTGTGCTTGAGGCAATGGCTTATGGCAAAGCTGTAATAGGTACAAAAATCGGGGGAATTAGCGAGCTTGTTACAAACGAGGAGAATGGGCTTTTGGTTGAACCTGGTGACAGTATGGCCTTATCAAAGGCAATACTTACCCTATTAACACGTAGTAAGATTGCTCAAATGCAAAAACACGCAAAGGCCTTTGCTTCTAAGATGTCATGGCCCGTAATTGCAGATAGATATCTCGAACTGTACAGAGAATTGTTAATGTAGTTTACTCGTTGAAAATGGTGTATATATGATCATTCATCACTATTATCCTCATAAGATAAACATAGGCGATTTTTTCGTAGTCGACGGTATCCGTAAGCTAATCAGGGAAAAATTGCCCGAGGCAGAATTTGTCGACTTTCCTGTTAATAAGACGCCTGAGGCAAAATGCTTCGGCTTGACTGGTAAAAATATAGGATGTAGCAATAGCGAAGCGGACTTAATAGTGATAGGAGGCTCTAACTTATATGAGTGTCAAAAAAGTGGAGAATGGGGTGTGACCACTGATTTGGATAGTATCAAAAAAATCAGGAAGCCTATTATGTTGATAGGCCTTGGAAGCGGCTCAAGTTTTAAGAATAAAATCAGGAAATGCTCAGAACAAAGCAAGGCAGAAATTTGTCTTCTCAACAAAATCGCTATTGGTTCCTCCGTTAGAGACTTGAGAAGTGGAGATTTTCTACGTTCTTTGCAGATAAGGGACTATACTGTTACCGGTTGTCCATCGACTTTCATATTTGACAATCCTTTTACATTTAATAATAGTGACATCGTTGCAATATCGTTTCCCCCCGCACGTTTTAGGAAACATCGCTTTATGCATTTTCGCTTAATTTATGCTATAAGAAAATATATTGGTTACTGTATAAAAATAGGTTTGCGACCTATTTTGTCCTGTCATGATCCCAGAGACATAGAGCTTGCAGAAAGCTTCAAAAAAGACAATATACAACTTTTTTACTCAAAAAAGACAAATGATTATTATAAATTGTACGAGGCATCAAAACTTGTCGTCGGCTTTAGATTGCATGCAACAATTGTTAGCCTTTCGGTAGGAGTGCCATTTCTCCCCATATATTTTGACATGAGAGGGCTATCCTTCTGTGAGACTTATAATTCTACGAAGTGCGCTATTGATGCTACAAAGTTTAACTTATATCAACGTCTGGTCAAAGACACTAAAAATATTCTCATCGAGAAAAAAGATGCCTTCGTAAATTTTTTAAAGAGCAAACAGAAATATAAAAATGTGATGCAGTCTTTTACAAGCACATGCGTAGAGAAGCTCTACTAACATGAGTATGGAAATATATCCCGTATTCATTAACCACTCTTTGGATTTTCCTGAGAATGTCTGTTTCCCGTTTGGCAATCAGAACTCTTACGATGCCTTCGTAAGCATATAATTCATAACAGAACAACTTTTTCGGTTACACACATTATTAAAATAAAGGCCTATTTGAAGACTTTTTTTCTGCCTGCCTATCCTTCTCAAGACGAGCTATGTCTTTATACCTCTTGATTTTAAATAACCACTCCAACTTATGCGCTCTCATCCCGTCAAGATCTGTTATCATCGATTTATTATCCGTAACCAAAATATTTGAATGTCTCAAGTCTCCATGTGTGATTTTGTATTTGGCCAGCTTATCAAGCAGTTCTGCAATCTGCTCAGTTACTCTCGAACGTTCTTCTTCGCCTGTTTTACTATCCCGCAGAAAATCATGAAGCCGTTGTCCCTCAACATATTCGGTTACCAGATAAGATCTCCACACAAGTTTTTGCTTACGCTGCTCAATATAAGCTAACGGTTTCGGCGTAGGTATTCGCAATATCCTCAGCCGATGTGCGTGTAACCACCCTCGCCAGGCACGGGACTTCTTTATTGTATGGCACAACGAATGAACAAATCCCTTATGATTATATCGTTTAACCACTACGTCCTTGCCATTCCAAGTTAAGCGGGACACAAAGCAAGTATTACCGTTTTTAAGAATTCGGCCCTTGTCCATTAACGCATCAATTTGCTTTATAAAATCAAACGGCTCCGCTCCCAGACAAAATTCTCTATCAAACACAGCAAGATATTTAGCCGTTTTAATTCGTAGATATCTCTTACTTGTTCGCAAACACTTTTTTAATCCTTCTTTAACATCTCTTTCTCGATGTTCGCCCATTCGTTCTTGAAGTAACATCTCATCTGCCTTGCCATAACACCAGCCGCGAATGTTAAAATACTCCTGACATAGCTTCTCAATAGCCCCAGGCTCATTTGTGCGCAAGTAGCGCGCCAACATTGCTAATTGAGATATGCTGGTTTTCTTATCAACTTCGCGCAGCAGGAATCGCATTCGTGCAACATCCAGCAGAAAAACTTTGTCGTCTACCAATAAAAAATTTCCCAAATGTAAATCTTTCTGCAAAATGCCCTTGATGTGTTGTTTAGCCAACTCTTTGCAGACAAGAACCAAAAGGTCCAGCTTCTTAGCTGGGTCTTTTGTTTTCTGAAACGCATCCAAAACTGTCGATGAGCCAACTATTTTTTCCAATGCCAACACCCATAGGCCATCTTCTGTTTTCCCATAAAACAAGGGCTTAGGCGAATTTGTCCCAAGCTTCGTCAGCTTACTCAATCCTTCCCACTCTCTTTTAACATGACGCCTTGCACAAATCCTATGCGAGAACACTTTTACAATTACGTTTCTATTATTCCACAAGGCGGAATATACCTGACGACGGCCAGGAACAGTTCGCAATAGGTCAGTGCATGAGATAGATTCCATCCGTTTCGGGAAAGAATCATTTTTAATTAAAAGTGGAAATGCGCTTTCAGTCATGCAATTTCACTTCAGGGCAAATGCCAACAACAAGGTTTCGCTAACTTAGCGCCCAAGGATGCTTATGCCCAATTGATTGGCAAGTTTTATCGTATCAGGCTTATCGATAATTATTGTCTTTCCTGCTTCTATAACCAAGCACTTCCCTCCATTCTGTGCCAGACTTCTAATCGTATCCGGCCCTACACATGGAACATCAAACCGCATATCCTGATTGGGCTTTGATGTCTTTATCAGCGTCCAACCTCCGGATTTACAGAACAGCCCTGCCCTTTCAATCATGTTTGCCGTGCCTTCAATGGCCTCAACAGTGATTACCTCTTTTTCTTTAACCGCGATTGCCTGACCTATGTCCAGCTCACCGAGCTTCTTGGCTATTGGCCACCCAAATTCAATGTCGTCCACGACCTGTGTACTTGGCTGATGTTTTGTCATTACGCCGGCAGTAGCCAGATGTTCCTTACAATACATTATCGAGTTCTCCAAGACTATTCCAGCGGTAGCGAGTTCATCGGCGACAGCACACAGAATCGAGTCCGTAAGCCTGTCTTTGCTGCGCAGTCGCCAATAGTATATCCGAAATGCTCGCCAGTCCGGCAAATACCGCAATATTCGCCAAGGTGTAAAGAGATGCCACTTGGCTACCTGCCCAACCATTATTGTCTTAGTAACACTGTGCTCTCTTAATTTTCTTATCCAGATTCCGGGCCTGGCGATAGATACCTCATAGAAAACATCTACCTCGTTGGCTAAACCGCTTTCTACAAAATCTGCCAGTCCGACACAAATTACCTTTAAGCCAGCGTTTCTCGCACCCTGAGCTACAAGAAAAGGTAATCTACCGCCTCCCGCAATCAAACCGAGTACCTTTGAACTGGTCATACTACCACGTGGTTATTTTTTATTCTTACCTGCTTATTGAGTCTCTGTCCAATAAACAAGTTATTGCTCAGGCGACTTCTCAGATTCCATCAATGAGATAATCTGTTCAACCTGATTGCGAAGAGTCTGAATATCCTGTCGCATTTCAGGTAAGTATTGTATCATTCCGT
>CAYNTC010000134.1:0-6658 GCA_964399795.1 uncultured Pirellulales bacterium
GCCCAAAAGCCTTTATACCTGCTTGCTCCATAGCATCGACAAGCCCCGCCGCAAGCGGGTCTTCCGGCCCAACCACGACCAAGCCAACGTTATTTTGACGTGCAAAATCGACCAGTTTATCAATATCTGTAGCAGAAATAGGAATATTCTCACCACAACGTGCCGTGCCGGCATTGCCGGGCGCAATGAAGAGTTTGTCAAGGTCTTTTGACTGAGCCAACTTCCAGGCGATTGCGTGCTCGCGTCCACCACTGCCAACTAATAAGACATCCATGAGAAAACCCCAAAAGGTGACAAGTTATACTCACTCCTTAATTACTCAAACTGACCGATTTTTTGTGTCATTCCCGCGCAGGCGGGAATCCATTAAAGTTTTGAGCAAATTGGATTCCCGTTTTCACGGGAATGACAAAATGCAATATATTGTTGTCAAATAGATACTTATGTTGGTTTTCAATTAAAATTCGGTCAGTTTGAGTTAATTATACAACTCCACTGAGCTTTCTAAGTTATTGCAATTCTAAATCTAAAGCAAGAAAAAACGTCGTGTACCAACAGTCTGAAAATTTTCTTCAAGCCCCCAACCGGTTAGATAATAAAGTAGCAATGATGCAATGGCAGATTATTTTGCTCATCCAACTGTAAACGGGCAAAATCACATGTTTTGGCCCGGCGAAGCTAAAGCAGTGAAGTTAGCATAAAGTTTTTCCGTCTGGCGGATGGGATTGAAATTCGCTGTGTGGAAAAGAAATTTTTATACTTGACGTAATAGCTTGTATAAAATAGAGTTATGGGATTATTAAGTTTGGCGACGCTAAGCGTTCGATGGAAAAAGGATTTATCGCAAATGATTAAAACCCAGCAGATAAAGGTCAAGACCGAAGGCAATTGCCACGTTGTGAATATTACCGACCAAGTCAGCGAGGCTGTGGCTGGGTCTGGCGTTAGTAACGGGATTGTAACGCTTTTCAATGTCGGCTCGACTGCTGGCATTACTACTACCGAGTTTGAGCCGGGACTGGCTAATTACGATATAAAGGCAGCGTTCGAAAGGATCGCTCCTGAGGCAGCCCGCTACGAACACGAACAAACCTGGCATGACGATAATGGCCATGCCCATGTGCGTGCAGCTATATTAGGTCCTTCTTTGAGTGTGCCGATAGTGGATGGCCGACTTACTCTGGGTACGTGGCAACAAATAATCCTGGTGGATTTCGATACCAGATCGAGAACCAGAACTGTTATCAGTCAGATAGTCTACTGATTGAGTCAATTTACAACGAGAATTACAGATTTGAGTGGTTCACTGCGAGCATAGAAAGGTGATGCGTGTAGAGGTAGAACGTCTTTTCTTAAGGGACAAGTTGAAAAGCGCCGGCAACGCTAAATACCTTGACGATAATGGTTGTGAAGCGTAGTATTTTATAATTGCTCTGGATTAAATGTTGTGTTCTTTGATTTCGTGCTGTATGAGGATTCTTAACCGGAAAACAATATCATTGGTAGCAGCACTTATTTGCGGCTGCGCGTTGCTAAGCTGTCGCGAATTTGGCCAAATCCAGGGTCGCCAGACCAAGCTTATGCCTAGTGGGGATTTAGGTACCACGATTGGCTCGCTGGTTGAGATAGCCGAACCTGAACCGATTCCCGTCGAGGGGTATGGACTGGTGGGTGGATTAAAAGGGACGGGTTCCGCAGAGTGTCCGCCACAGGTCAGAGAATACCTGAAACGGTATGTTCTGGTTCAACTGCCGCGAGACAGGATTGACGTCGATAGGTTCATTGACAGTCCTGAAACGGCAGTTGTATGGATAGAAGGGACCGTGCCGGCTATTGCGCCGAAAGGTCAGCGTTTCGATCTGAGAATAAGTGCTTTGCCCGGCACGCAAACGATTTCTTTGGAAGATGGCTGGCTCTACAGAGCTGAGCTTAAACCCAGAGGTACTTTTGGCATAGCGACGAGGGTGATAGCTGCTGCGGAAGGGCCGGTCTTTATGGACAAGATTAGTACCAGCACTGCAAGCATGAGAATTGCGTATGTCCTTTACGGAGGAAAGGCTTTGGAAGAGTACTTAATATTCATGATTCTTCGCGAGCCGAATTACAGAAGTGCAAATCTCATACGGAACTTGATAAATGGGAGGTTTGCTTCTGGAACGGCTAGAGCTATCTCATCAGGCCAGGTTGAATTGAGAATACCGGCCAAATACAAAACACGAGTGCAAAGATTCATCTCAATAGTTGAAGCAATGTATCTCGACCGGACACCAGAGTTGGACAAAGAGAGAGTTAAAACATTTGCTGCAAAGCTTGCTGTTGGCCAAGACAAGGAAGCAAGCGAAATTGCCCTTGAGGCTATTGGTAGCACAAGCCTTAGTAAGCTTAAAGTTTTGTTGAATTCATCTGATGAACACGTACGATTGCTAGCAGGTCGGTGTATGATCAACATAGGGGGTGAACAGGGAGTACAGGCTCTTAGGGAAATATCAATGGATAGGGCTTCGGCCTATCGGCTCGAAGCCTTGGAGGCTTTGACGGCAGCAGCGAAGCCCGAAGATGCAGCATCTGTTGCGCGAAGGCTTTTGCAGGACCCAGACTTTGATATCATGTTGGCAGCCTATAGTCAATTGCGAAAGCTGAACGACATTGCGGTTACAAAGAGACTCGTCGGGCGCAGCTTCTTTCTCGAGCAAGTCGCCCAGACGAAACAAAAAGCGATTTACGTTTCCCGTAGAGGTCAGCCAAGAATTGTTTTATTTGGTGCCCCGTTGCATTGCCGTGACAATGTTTTTATCCAGTCTGTTAACGGCGATATTGTGATTGACTCCAGATCTGGTCAGCAATACGTTTCTATAATGCGCAAGCATCCCACACGGCCTACCGTGATTGGCCCATTAAAGTGTTCCTTCAAACTCAGTGACATTATTCAGATATTATGTGAGGAACCCGTAAAGGAGGATGGGCAACAAGGCGGACTTGGTGTTTCTTATGCTGAGATCATAGCGCTTTTGAAGCAGATGTGTGACAAAAATGCTGTACAGGCGGAGTTTTGGGCTGGACCGCTGCCCAAAATCGGGTAATTGTCAAGAGAAGGCAGACACTCGGCCGATAACAATATTGCGTAATGGCAGTGGATATCCCTTTTGGCTTTATGAAGATAGTTACCGAACGTTCATGGCAGGATAGCAAATGAGACTGGAAAAGATTGTCCTTGACGGATTTAAGAGTTTTGCTGACAAGACAGAATTCGTTTTTGATTCGTCTGTAACTGCGATTGTAGGTCCGAACGGTTGTGGCAAGAGTAATGTTGTTGATGGCGTCAAGTGGGTGCTTGGTGAGCAAAGGCTTAAGAGCCTTCGAAGCGACCAGATGGCTGATGTTATTTTTAGTGGAAGCGGCAGTAAAAAACCTTTGAATTCTGCTGAAGTAACCTTATGTATTTCAAACCAGCAAGAAGCTGTGTCACGTCTGTTGCCTATAGATGCTGATGAAGTCCAGATTTCTCGCAGGATATATCGCAGCGGGGAAAGCGAATATCGCATCAACAATAAAATCTGTCGCTTGAAAGACATTCGTGAGCTGTTTATGGATACGGGCGTTTGTACCAGGGCCTATTCGATAATTGAGCAGGGCCAGATTGAACAGTTGCTAAGTGCGTCCAAGACAGACAGAAGGCTCATATTCGAAGAAGCGGCTGGCATAAGCAAATACAAAGCGCATAAGAAAGAGGCGTTTCGAAAACTCGAGCGCACTGAGCAGAATCTGCTCCGGCTGGCAGATATCCTGACTGAAGTAAGAAAGAGACTGCGTAGTGTAAAACTTCAAGCCGGCAGAGCTCGAAGTTATCTTCAATACACCCAAAGACTCAAAGAGCTACAGGTTAATTACTCATTGGTTGAGTATGCGCAAAATCGTGCGCAACTGCAGGAGAAGAATACAGTCCTTCAAGAAACACAAGAGCAATATGCGCTACTGTCAGCAGAAATTTCAAGGGCTGATGCAGCGTTAGGTAGACTGGGCAATGACATCCTGGACAAGGAACACCTGCTGAATCAGACGGGCAACAGTCTTGTTGCTGTCCAGAGCAAAATAGAGCAACAACTACAGCGTATTGAGTTTTTGCGGACAAGGGTTGGGGAGCTGCAGCAAAGAACAGAGTCAGAACGCCAGAAAGTGGAATCGCTGCTGGAGCAGAGAAGCACGTTGCAGTCGGCGTTGGCGCGACATAAAGCTGAGCAGGCAAGCTGCGAAAGAACGCTGAGGGATAAAAGCCAGGCGGTTGAGCGAATACAGGAAGAAGAAGTCCGTAAAATTGATGCGGAGCTTGTTCATCTTCAGGCGGATCTGGAAGATGAAAAGTCCGGCATCATTGACATTGTCAGAAGAACAGCTCAACTTCACAATGAAATCCAAAGCATCTCAGCTCACCGGAGCAGTCTGTCGAGTCAGAAGGACCGTCTGGCCGGTCGAGCTCAAAATTCTAAGTCTGAGCTTGAAAAATTACTTACTGAAAAGGCGCAATATCAGGCACGCCTGAATGATGTAGAGAAAGTGCTGGAAGAATTGCGACAGAGTCTGGAATCCAAACACAAGCAAATTGAAGAAATTGATTGCTCCTTAGAGGAGGACCAAAAACGCTTGGTCCGCAATAGGGAGGTAAGAAGTGCACTCAATGGCGAATTGAATGTACTTACCGATATGGAAAAGAGATGCGAGGGCTTACCATCGGCTGTCAAAAACCTGCTGCAAAGTCAGGCAGACGTGAATAAAAGGCTAAAATACGTCGATGGAATTTTAGCCCAGATCATATCCACCGATGTTGAGCATGCAACTGCTGTTGAAGCCGCTCTCGAAGGCCGAACCGACTCCGTCGTTATCAACGATATAGGTAAATTGTTGGCTGACTCTCAGACAATCGGCAAGCTCGATGGAAGAGTAAATTTTCTATGTCGTGATGTGAAAGAGCCCTTTGTAGATAAAGAGGATTTTTCAGGGTCGCCTCATGTTAAAGGCAGACTCGTTGAGTTTGTTCAATACGAAAGCAATTATGCACAGTTAGTTTGGAAACTGTTGGGCAAGACCATCGTTGTCGATACGCTCGAGTCTGCGCTGGGGCTGGCCCCTAAAGGGCTGGCTCACAATGGTAAAGGCGAGTACAGGTTCGTAACGTTAGAAGGCGAATGCTTTAGTCCTGAAGGATCAGTAAGGCTCGGGCCATTAGGCAAGACGACTGGTCTTATATCTCGTAAGAGCAGAATGCAGCAGCTTAATGAGTCTGTCACTAACATTAGCTCCGAGATTGCCGAACTTGAAAAACAAATTGAGGACAAAACGCGCGAAAAGGCACATATAGACAGGCTTTGCAAGGACCTGCGCACGGCCGTTTATGAAGCCAATACGGAAAAGACACAGATAATTGAGAAGCTCTCTTTTTATGGGGAGAATATTAAACGGCTCAGAGACGAGGAGCCGTTGATAGAAGGCGAGATTGATCTGCTGGAAACGCAGATAGCCCAGTCTGTACAAAAGGAGTACGACTCCAAGCAGAAATTGCAGGAACTGGAGGCCGTAAACAGTGAGCGGACCTCGCGCGTGCAGGAGCTTGAAGCTCAATGCGCTGAACAAAGAAGCCAACAACAGTCGTTGAACACGCAACTGACAGACTTGCGTATCGAACTCGGGCAGGTCACTGAGCAAAGTAAAGCACTGAAGCAAATCATTGAGAATCTGCAGGGTCAGATGCAGGCAAATCTGAGGGATACCGATGCGGCGACAGAGCAAATCCGGACCTGTAGTGAACAATTGAAAGATGCTCAAAGAGACATTCTTAACTGCGAAACGACCGTCTCTGAACTGTTCGTGGAAAAAGAAAAGGGCCAGCAGAGTAACCAGCTCTTGCATGAAGAAGTAGAGAGGCTGCTTGCCGAAAAGAGAGAAGCAGAACAGCTTATGCGCACTAAGCAGCAAGAGAAAGCCGAGGTTGAGCAGGTGATCGGCCAACTTAAGGTGGAACTCGGCCAGTTGGAGGTGAAGCAACAGGACCTTATCGACAGAGTGCACGACGAATTGCAGATTGATTTGGCTGATGCCTTTAAGAGCTACAGTGGCCAGGATGTCGATTGGGAAGGCATCAAAATCGAGATAGCGGAGCTTCGAGACAAAATAGAACGCCTCGGTAATGTGAACGTGGATGCCATAGATGAGCAGGAAGGCCTTGAACAGCGACATAAGTTCCTAAGCGATCAGGTCGGGGACTTAAATAGTAGCAAAGCCCAACTTCAACAGTTGATAAACCGGCTCAATAAGAAGAGCCGAGAGAAATTTGGACAGACATTTGAAGAAATCCGTGGTCACTTCCAGCAGATCTTTCGCAAACTTTTTGGAGGCGGCAAAGCCGACGTTGTGCTTGAGGATGCCGAAGATATTCTTGAAGCTGGGATAGAAATCATAGCTCGACCGCCTGGCAAGGAAACAAGGAGTATAGCGCTGCTTAGTGGTGGCGAGAAATCGCTGACAGCATTGGCACTTTTATTCACAGTCTTCAGAACGAAGCCGTCACCTTTCTGCTTCCTTGACGAAGTTGACGCAGCCCTGGATGAAACGAACAATGAGCGTTTTAATTTGCTTCTGAGCGAGTTTCAGAAAGATACTCAATTCA
>CAYNTC010000135.1:0-6654 GCA_964399795.1 uncultured Pirellulales bacterium
CTAAGAAACTTGATCTTGCAATTTTGAATGCCAAAAGTATAATTAAACGCTAAGCTATCCTTGCAACAGCCGGTCTTTTGACGAAAGCATGAATACTCTTTTACTGCGGACGCAGAATGGCTACTATTCTCGATTTCCACATTCAGCCGGATAGGATCGCCGGAAAGATTCAAGGCAGCTAATGACCTGAAAGAGCTTCGTGTCTCTTGGGGAGCCGAAAATTTCGATAAGGCCTGGCGCGAAAAAACCGGCGAAGATGTCCCTAAGTGGCTGAAGGAAGAGGACAGTGGGCAGAAGACGGAAGGCAGATAACAGAGGCTTGCCCGCCTGTGGCGGGACAGAAATCAAAGTTGAAAATTCGCTAATGTGAAATCCGCCTGCGGCGGAACTTATGATGGAGAGTAAATTATGGCAAAAATTGTAAAGGTCCGATGTACGGGCAAAGAGCAGCATGTCAACGAGGTTGATCTGGAAGATATACTGGGGCCCGATGTCGTGATGCATGGCACGCCGATAGATACGGGTCGGCCGATTCCTGAACGCATCGTCAGAAGGTGCGAGGTTTGCACCGAGGGCAAAGTCATTATTACACGAGACATGATTGAGCAAAATCTCTAACACCATAGCGCAATGTATTGATGCCGGATACTCGCAAGGTATTCCAGGAACAGTTGTGCTAACCGAGTTAAGCTCGAAATGCCGAAAAATCAGAACAAACGGAATTGACATCGACCGTCTTACCTTTTATTATCAGATATTCGATTTTTGATTTTTGATGTTCTTCTATAGAGAGGCTGAAAAATGGAGCAAGCAAAACCTATCCAAGTAACTGACGCCGATTTTGAGACCCAGGTCCTTAAATCTGATATGCCCGCGGTAGTCGACTACTGGGCGCCGTGGTGCGGGCCATGTCTGATGGCTGCGCCGGTACTGGAGAAAATAGCCGGCGAATACGAAGGCAGGCTAAAGGTCTGCAAACTCAACGTTGACGAGCACCGTCAGATCGCCATAAACTACGGAATTATGAGCATCCCCACACTGCACATCTTCAAGGATGGGCAATTAGTGGACCAGATAACCGGCGTTACGCCCAACTATGAGTCAGACCTCAAAAAAAAGATCGAGCCACATTTGGAATAAAACAGAATAAGAAAATGATTTGCCATATTTGTGGAGGAAAATTAGAAAAGCTAATTACCAACTTGCCTTTCAAGGTTAATCACTATTCTATTATAATCATCAATAGCCTGCCTGTCTTGCAGTGCAACAATTGCAGTGAGAGACCCCACGTAGAACGTGGGGCTAAATAAGTATTTAGCCTGCCGTTTTACGGCAGGTTCAAACCAAGGATGACACTGTGGCGAAATTGCTGGGATACATGATTACCTGGACAACTTATGGCACCTGGCTGCAAGGAGACCAGCGTGGCTATGTAAAAAATGGACATATTTATTCCGGAAATGACCACTTAATGCGGGCCAACAAACAATTACAATTACAAGATGAAATTCGATTAATAAAAATTCAACAGCAAATTGTCCGAGAAGCCATCGTCAAAGAAGCCCGAGCGCAAGGTCAACAAATACTTGCTCTATCTGTAAATACAACGCATGTTCATATCGTTTCCGGGAATATTTCAAAACCAATAAGCAATATTGTCGCTTATTACAAGAAAGCTGCACGACTTGCGTTAAAGTCTATCGGCCACGAAGGCAAACTCTGGACGAAGGGATACGATAAAAGATTTTGTTTTAATAGGGAATCATTGGAACGAAGAATTCAGTATGTACAACGACAAAACCCCACGTAAAACGTGGGGCTAAATAAATATTTAGCCTGCCGTTTTACGGCAGGTTTATACTATAAGGCGTCGAAAGATGAACGATGTTACATATGATGTTATTATCGTTGGTGCCGGACCGGCCGGTCTGGCGGCAGCCCTCTATACCGCCCGCGACAGACTCAACACCTTGATACTCGAAAAACTTATGCCCGGCGGACAGATTATAAACACCGACAGAATAGAAAATTACCCCGGCATCGAACAAATCGAAGGGCCAAGCCTCATTGAAAGCATGCAAAAACAGGCACAGAACTTCGGTACCGAGATAAAGACCGGCTGTGAAGTGACAAAATTAGAAAAGCTGCAGGATAACAATATCGCCATCTACTGCGATCAGGATAAATTCACTGCCAGGGCCGTAATTCTCGCACCCGGCAGCAACTATCGTAAACTTGGTATACCCGGCGAAGAGCAGTTTCAAGGCTCAGGTGTAAGCTACTGCGGAACGTGCGATGCGCCGTTTTTCAAAGATAAACAGGTAGTCTCCGTGGGCGGAGGCAACACCGCCGTCGAAGAAACACTGCATCTAACCAAGTACGCCAGCAAAGTTACACTTATACACAGAAGAGATGAATTTAGAGCCACCAAGGTCTTAGCTGAAGAGGTCAAACAAAAAGCCAACGAGCCGAATTCAAATTTGGTCATAAAATATAACACCGTTGCGACCGATATTCAGGGCAATGGTAAGGTTCAGTCGGTAAAGCTGAAAAACGTCAAGACTAACCAGCAAGAAGATTATCCATGCGATGGTGTATTCATTTTTGTTGGCATGGTACCGAATACCGAATTCCTGAAAGGCTTTGTCCAGCTTACCGACAGAGGATTTATCAAATGTGACTGTGCATATCTGCGAACCAACGTGCCGGGCGTCTTCGTGGCTGGCGACTGCCGAATCGGGGCAGTCATGCAACTGGCAACCGCTGTCGCTGATGGTATAGTCGCTGCAATGATACTCAAGGAATACTTCCGAGACCCAGCCTGGTGGAATGAGCCGGTCAGCGACCTGCTTACTCCTGGTGGATGGTAAATAGCTCTACCACAGGTACGCCTCCGGCGTATAAATTTGTCCTGAGCACAAAATACCTGCAAAACAGTGTGGATTTATCCAGGCAATTCAGCTATCATATCGGGCAATAATCCGATTACATCCGCATTTATATATACGTGGTGCAATAATGCCTGAAAGGATACACAAAATGACTGGTAACGTAGTTGAATTAACCGATACCAGTTTCGACGAAATTGTTCACAGCTCCAATACACCTGTACTGGTGGATTTCTGGGCGCCCTGGTGCGCTCCCTGTAAGATAATGACCCCGATACTTGAGGAGATTGCCAATAATTATCTCGGCAGGGCAAAAATCTGCAAACTCAACACCGACGAAGCCCGCGACAGTGCCGTGGAATTCGGCATAAATGCAATACCAACCACAATTTTGTTCAAGGATGGTCAAGTACAGAAAAAATGGGTGGGCCTAACCAGTAAGAGAGACCTCATTACCGCAATCAATGAGCTGCTTTAGAATTTTATAAATGCCTACGTGCACAACAAGCCGCGCTATTAAGTTGCCATTGTCCTACAAAAATTAAACACAGCGTCAGAATGATTTACGAAGACTTAAAAGACAAAAAGGTCCTGGTTACCGGCTCCAGCAGCGGAATCGGCGCAGCAACGGCAGTAATGTTCAGCCAACAAGGCTGCTTTGTTGGAGTCCATTATTTCCAAACAAAAGCCGGAGCAGAAAAAACCCTCGAAAAGGTCAAAACTCACTGTGACGGCGTTATGCTCCGGGCAGATATGCGCAATAAACTCCAGGTCGGGCGAATGGTTGAGAAGTTTGTAAAGCAGGCTGACGGCATCGATATACTTATTAACAATGCAGGTTCGTTGATCGACAGACAGCCTTTCGAGACTGCAACCCTTGACTATCACGAAGATGTATTCGCAACCAACGTACGCAGCGTCTTTCTGGCAACACAGTCCGCTCTACCATACTTGAAAAAGAGCAAGGGTAACATCGTAAACATTGGCTCAATTGCAGGTCACACCGGCGGGGGACCGGGCTCCGGACCATATTCAGGCGCAAAGGCAGCCGTTGCAACCGAAACCATCGCTATGGCAAAGGAATTTGCTAAGTATGGCATTCGTGTAAATTGCGTGCTCCCTGGCCTTATCGAGACACGTTTTCATCAGCGATTCAGTTCCGCCCAGCGCAGGAAAAAGGTCGCCCAGCAAACGCCGCTTGGCAGAAACGGCACTGCCGAAGACGTGGCAAAGGCGATACTCTTTTTAGCCTGTGACGCCGCCAGCTTTATCACCGGCGAATATATAGCCGTCAACGGCGGCTTGTACATGCGGCCATAGAGCGAATGCACAGACGGTAAAATACTGTGAGACATGCAGGTTGACTAAATCTAATCCTCTGCCCTTATCAAATCTAAAAAACTAATCTTGCAATCAACTGATTCTTCTGGTATATAAAGCATCTGTAAGGAACCAAATGCAGGAAGTAGCTTTATCCTGCACAGTATCGGGTGATTTTTAATGCAGCCTTTTGCAGGGACGCAAGCTGACGAGTACATACGTGTTCAAAAGGCACGTAATGCGCAGTCATCTATTACACGCGATAAACAACGCTTGGGCATCCAAAAAAAGCGATGGATTCTTCACCCACATAGGGACTATCGCACGCAACTGGCAAAAACGCTGAAGATTTCACCTCTGCTGTCGCAGATTTTGATCAATCGTTCGGTCACCGATCCTCAAACAGGCTCTACTTTTCTACGCCCTAAACTCACCCAGTTAATCCGACCTGAGCAAATGCCTGGAATCGAACCAGCGGTTCACCGGCTAAAGCAAGCTCTCGAACACAAAGAAAAGATTACTATCTATGGTGACTATGATGTCGATGGTATTACCGGCGTATCGATTCTCTGGCAGATTCTAACTCTGCTCGGCGCCAACGTCGATTACTACATTCCGCACCGCATCGATGAAGGATATGGCCTGAACACCGAGGCAGTCCGCTATCTGGCCAAGTCCGGCACCAGTGTATTAATCTCGGTGGATTGCGGCATTTGCGCGCTCGGCTCTGCTGAGCTTGCTGAGCAACTGGCAGTGGATCTTATAATAACCGACCACCACCAGCCGCAAGCCACACTTCCTAAAGCAGCAGCAATTGTCCATCCTGCTTTGGACGAGTCTTATCAAAACCAGGATTCAGCCGGCGCAATGGTAGCGCTTAAGCTGGCGTGGGCACTTGCCGAAGAATTCAGCCGGGGACCGAGACTTGAGCCGAAACTGCGCGAGTTCATGCTAAACGCGACGAGCCTGGCAGCTATAGGAACGATCGCTGACATTGTCGATCTGCGGGGCGAAAACAGAGTTCTGACAAGCTATGGTCTTAAAGCTCTGACCGAGTGCAAGCTTTGCGGAATTCAAGCTCTGATCGAAGCGGCAGGCTTGACCGGCCAGGGTCTTGACAGCTTCCACATAGGTTTCAGGCTTGCTCCGATGCTCAACGCTGCAGGCCGAATGGGCCATGCACGCTTAGCTGTCGAGCTGCTGACAAGCAACAGCCAGGCTCGCTCAATGCAAATAGCCGAGTACCTCAAGCAGCAGAATACCCAGCGACAACAGGTCGAACGCAAGATATTCAAACACGCGTGCGAAATGATATTTCAACTGGGTCTGAATCATCCCGACCGAAGGAGCATTGTGCTGGCAAATAAGGACTGGCATAGCGGCGTTTTGGGAATCGTTGCTTCCAGAGCCGTGGACAAATTCTACCGCCCGACCATTATGATTAATACCGCTGGAGAAAATGGCACCGCTCAAGGTTCCGGCCGTTCAATCCCAGGTTTCTGTTTGCTCAGTGCAATCAAAGCCTGCTGCCAGCATCTTCAAAATTTCGGCGGACATGAAATGGCGGCGGGCATAACAATAAAACCAGAAAAAATCGAACCGTTCGCAGCCGAGTTCGAAGCTTACGCCAACGAGAATCTAAGCACCGATGATATCGTTGCAACGCTTGACATCGATGCGATGGCGTGCCTTGCCGAAATTAACTGGGATACAATCAACCAACTGAAGTTGCTGGGCCCTTTTGGCCAGGGCAATCCAAAACCCGTCTTTGCCACAAAGGGCGTTCGGCTTGCAGCCACCCCCAGAAGAGTTGGTGCAAATAGCGAACATTTGCAGCTTGCGATAACAGACAACACAAATTCTATCCGCTGCATCGGCTTTGGAATGGGCAAGTTGGAAAAAAAACTGCTCGAACAAGAGTTCTTTAATGTCGCATACGAAGCACAAATCAATACCTACAACGGCGCAAGCAATGTTGAGCTTGTTCTAACCGATATCCAGTTTGAATAGCCCTACAAAAACACCTTGACCTATGGCACCACAACCCTTATATTTCGCGTGCTAGTGGCGTTTCTAAAAAGAAACTTTCACTTTTTGTCATTCCGCACTTGATGCGGAATCCAGAAATAATGGAATGGATTCCTGCTTTCGCAGGAATGACACAACTATAAAACTGAAACTTATTTAATAGAAACGGCACTAGGAAATCCCCATATATTTTCTTGCGTCAGAGGGATAATATAAATTGCTGATTTTCCGCGAGGTGCAAAAATGTCATCAAAATACCGCAGCCTTACTTCGGAGGAAATCGCCCGGCTAACCGATCAGGGCTGTACCTGCTCCGACTGGTCAAAGGTCCAGGTCGCTGAGGATTTTGACGCCGGTGCAATTAGATCAACACACTTTTGCGGAGATATAAGACTTGGCACCTTCCACAAACAAGTGT
>CAYNTC010000136.1:0-6640 GCA_964399795.1 uncultured Pirellulales bacterium
CAGTCCAATATAGAACCGGCGGCGAGAGGGATTTAAATTCACTGGGCGGTTTAATTGGGAAAATGCCCATTGCTTTTATGGGTGGTCTTTTGGGAATCTCCGGGTTAATCGGCGTGCCTTTGACTAACGGGTTCGTCTCGAAATGGTTGATATATAAGACATTAATTGTTGAGGGTTACCCTTTTTTAGCCTTTGCTGCACTGATAGGAACCTGGGGAACCATCCTGTCGGTTTATAAGTTCCTGCACAATATGTTTCTTGGGCAGCTTCCCGAAAAATACAAAGACATACAGAAGTCGCCTTTCAGTATGCAATTACCCATTATAGCTTTATCATCTGCGATTCTTCTCTTCGGTATCCTCCCTGGAATCCCTCTTAAGGTTATCAATATAATTGGAACTTCTTTTGGTTTTGAATCCTTGAATGTCACTTTATGGGGAATTACTTCAGAGACCGGAACCTTAAATACAATAAACATTTTTTCAGCAGTGTTTATAGCTGCGATTTTTGTATGGTTACTCTTCCGTTCGACTACAAAATCTGTGCCGGTTGCTCAGGACGATAGCTACGCGGCAGGAGCATATATCCCTAAAGATAAATATCATTACACGGCTGAATTCTATAATCCGTTATATAGAATGATAAAGCCTTTCTTGAGAGATGTAATAGATGAATTTTATTATTGGATTGCTTCTTTGGTGCGAAGTTTTGCCGACAGCGTAAGACGTATATACGCTGGAGACGTAGGCTATTATGTTATGTACATCATTTTATTCTTAGCATTTTTAGTCTTCATTCAGCTTAAATGGAAACCATGGTAACAAAAGTAGTGCAGATAATTTTATCTCCGATTTTGGCACTTGTGGTGGGTGTGTTCTTTTTGGGTTTAGCCAGGAAGATTATGGCAAGGATCCACTGGCGGTATGGTCCTCCTCTTATCCAGCCGGTTATCGATATGATTAGATTATTTTATCAAAAAGGCGTATCACACGGAGCTGTATTTGACTTAGGGATAATCCTTTCTTTAGCTGGCTCTATAGTTGTGGTTTTATTTTTGCCTTTTGGGCGAATTTGTCCTTTAAGCAGCTCAGGTGGGCTATTGGTAATTCTTTATCTTATGCTGCTTGCGCCGTTAGGTATGGCCTTATCGGGAGGACAGGCAGCCAATCCCAACGTTAGTATCGGCATCTCCCGCAAGCTCATCCTGAGTTTGGGATATGAGGTACCTTTGCTTCTTGTGCTGCTGGCGGTAATGACCCGTTATAAAACGATTTCTATAGTGGAAGTGGTAAATGCTCAGCAGAGTACAGGTTGGTCTATTGTTTCTTGGCAATTATTTTTGTCGGGAATTTCTTATTTTCTCATCTTGCCTGCGATACTTGGGATTAGACCGTTTGATGTAAGTTCAGCACCACAGGAAATCTCTTCCGGGCCGGCGGTGGAATACGGCGGTAAATATTTGGCCCTAGCTACCATCGAACATGCTTTTGCTTTGTTCATTGGTATTGCTCTTTTCGTAAATTTGTTTCTGGCAGGAGCAACCAATCCAGTTATCTTTTTCGTGAAAATGCTGGTGGTATTCGTGCTTGGCTTATTCATACACGCTGTCTACCCAAGATTTAGAATCGAACAGGCGATTAAATACTTGTGGAAGTGGCCTACGCTGCTGGCTTTTGTGGGTCTGATTGTAGCTTTAATTACAAGGAACTAATAGTTGGATAGAAACCAGATTACAAAATGGTTAAAAGAGCCTGCTAAGATGGCAAATAAATATTCGCTGCATGCTATATATTTTTGCACCGGCTGTGGAATTATCGAAGTTCCACCAGTTATAACCGCTCGGTGGGACGCAGAGAGATTCGGAGTTATTCCGGTAGCCACACCCAGGCAGGCAAATTTGTTTTTAATTACAGGATATGTTTCGGTAAAAACCTTAAGGCCTATCATAAGAACCTACGAACAAATGTATGAGCCTAAATACACTGTGGGTTTCGGCTCTTGTCCTATCAATGGTGGGATGTACTGGGATTCGTATAACACCATAAAGCATTTAGATAAATATATACCGATAGATGGCTGGATTGCGGGGTGTATGCCCAGGCCTGAAGCGATATTTATCGCTGTCACCCATCTTTGGACGCTGATTGATAAAGGAATGGCAAACGGCCATGTACGGTATAGAGAAAATTATGAGTTTTACAGAAGAAATCAGGAGATGGCTTTGGGTAAGCTTGACTGGCCACCTCTTTATCAAATAGATAGTAAATCCGAGGAGGCTAAGCGTGAATGAATTATTAAAAAAAGAGATTGAATCGGTATTTAAGGATGTCCTGATAGCTGATTATGGAGACAACCGAGCGACTATAACTATCAAAAATGAGCAGATTTTACCAGTCTTAAGATTCCTGAACGATAAGGGATTTGATCATCTGGCCCTGCTGTCTGCGGTTGACTGGATAGAGCAGAAAGAGTTTGAATTGGTATATATTTTAACCCGTTATATGCAAGGCGATGAAGAGCACACAGATAAAGAAAAATTACATCTGATTGTAAAGACCAGGATTTCAAGACAGCGCCCGCAATTGGAAACGGCAACGGCTATTTTCCCTAACGCAGAGCCCTACGAGCGCGAGATACACGAGCTTTTCGGGATAACATTTGAAGGGCACAAGCGATTGACTCCGCTTTTGCTGGAAAGGGACTACGAAATTCCGCCTTTTAGAAAGGATTTTGATACCAGAGAATATGTGAAAGACGCTTTTGACAAAATCCCATTTATTCGGAACGAGAAGGAGTGAAGGAATAATGACGCAGATTTCACAGAAGGACGTAGAAAAAGCATTATCTGAACTAACGCACCCTGAGATAAACTTCAGTTTGATCGAGTTAGGGATGATTACAGATTTGGTATGTCAGGAAAATCAAGTAGTACTGACATTGAAACTTCCCTCTCTTCAAGTCCCCGTTAAAGAACTCTTAATTCAGAATGTAAAACAGGCATTGGCCGACTTAGGTGCGGCTACCGACGTAAAGATTAATGAGAAGCAGATGACTCAAGAAGAACGTGAGAGATTTATGAAAATGGCAAAAGAAGGATGGAAATTGTGAGCAAGAATTTAGCTGGCCAGAATAGTACATCGGCCAGAGAGCTTGAACTCTATTTTGGGCCACAGCACCTGGGCATGGTTGGCAATTTTAGTATCACGCTCAAGGTCGAGGGTGACCGCATCTTGGAAGCTACGGCTAATCCAGGTTACTTGCACCGTGGATTTGAAAAACTGATGGAGTACAGGACCTGGATTCAAAACTTCCCCATGGTATGCAGAATAAACGTTGTAGAGCCCGACTCTATGGAAATGATATATGCTATGGGTGTTGAAAAATTGGCAAGTATAGAAGTGCCGGAAAGGGCACATTATATAAGGAGTATTTACCTTGAGCTTGCAAGGGTCGGCTCGCATCTGTTTGGTCTGTGGGCTTACGCCAACATGCTTGGTTTTGATACCGTAGCACAGTGGGCAATGTACCATCGAGACCTTATTTTAGACCTGTTTGAAGAACTTACCGGCGGCAGAGTTTACCACATATATATATGGCCCGGCGGTGTGAGACGTGATTTCCCATCGGGCTTTAAGGACAAAATCGTAAATACTTTGCATTCTATAGGCGGGTGTGTGCCTGATTACGATGCTACTTTTTTCAATAACCGTTTGTTCTATGAAAGGGCAAAGGAGATAGGCAAAATAACTCAAGAGCAAGCAAAACAATGGGGTGCAACAGGGCAAACCTTAAGAGCAACCGGGATGAAATTTGATATCAGAAAGGTTGAACCCTACGCTGCCTATGATAAGGTGGACTGGGACGTCCCTGTAAGAAAGGACGGCGATGCTTACTCGCGTGTATGGGTCATAAGAGACGAAATGATAGAAAGCGTTCATATGATATTTAAGCTGCTCGATGCTATGCCTGAGGGCCCTGTTTATAATCGCATACCGAATCCGTTTAAATGGAAAATACCAAAAGGCCAAGCTTACGTCAGGTGCGAGTCTTCACGCGGAGAGTTAGGCCTTTATCTGGTCAGTAATGGCGGCGATAAGCCTTACAGGGTACATTTTAGAACGCCTTCCTATCCTAATGGTTTGATTGTCTTGGAAAAACTATTGAAAAATGCCAGCATTGCTGATGTTGGAAATATAATGATAAGTTTATACGTGGTTGCCCCTGAGATAGACAGATGATAAAAATTGAAAATGAAAAATGAAAAATGAAAAATTAAAAATTAAAAAAGGCAGTATCTTAAGTCCCTTCAAGGCAGTTAATTATTTGTTCAAAAAGCCGCGCACCTTGAGATATCCTTTCGAATCAAAAGAGCCGGCCCTACGATATCGAGGTTTTCATTTAAACGACTGGGACAAATGCACCGGCTGCGGCAACTGCGCCGATATATGTCCGAATGACGCGATCGAGATGGTAGAAATCCCCGAATTAGAGTCCAAACCCGAGCAGGGTATAAAAAACGAGCGTCCCAAACTTGATTATGGCAGATGTTGTTTCTGTGGCCTGTGCGTGGACATTTGCCCTGCTGGTTCTCTTAGATTGTCCAGAGATTACTTTCATATTCACTTTGACACGGATACTTTTACCTTCCTGCCCAAGGACGAGAAGTCGGATAAGGAACATTTCCTCAGCTCTGAAAACTATTCCATACTCAAGGCCAGCTTGGCACATCGAAAACAAAATTATGAGGGATTTAGCCCTGATCTGGATTACTCTTTATTTGAGCCTTTGCGTACAACGATGCCCGAGGTTCCGCCTGAACAAAGGAAACTATCCTTTATTGAACAGGTTATAGGTTATAGCAAGGAAGAAGCCAAAAAAGAAGCGTCTCGATGCCTGGAATGTAAGCTATGCGAAGAAGCTTGCCCAGCACATCTGAAGATTTCAGATTATATTAAGGCTATTTATGAGGATAAACCCGACGAATCTTTAAGAAAAATATTTGAGGATAATCCGATCCCTTCTATCTGTGGAAGGGTATGTATGAAATATTGCGAAGCAGCTTGCTCACTAAGTATTAGAGGAGAAGCAGTAGCTATAAGGTGGCTGAAGAGATTTGTTGCGGATTCTATTAAAGACTACAAAACTGCATTGGAACTTAAACCAACCGAACCTACCGGCAAGAAAGTTGCTGTCATAGGCGCAGGCCCAAGTGGTTTATCTATAGCTTATTTTCTTGCCTTGAAAGGCCATAAGGTAGTTGTGTTTGACTCTTTGCCCGGTGGCGGTGGCATGATACGAATTGGCCCGCCGTCTTACAGACTGCCTATTGAGGCGATAGACAAGGATGTCGATCATATTGCTTCTTTGGGAGTTCAGTTTAGATTCAATACAATCATAGGTAAAGATATCTTATTTGGAGATATTCTAAAAGAATGCGATGCAGTCTATCTTGGCATAGGAACAACTGTGAGCCGTTCCACAAAGGTTGAAAATATCGACAAAGCTTACTTGGCACTTCCTTTCTTGCAACAAAGCAAGATTGGTTCGGCCCCGAAGGTAGGAAAGGAGATAATCGTTATCGGTGGTGGGAATGTGGCTATGGATGTGGCAAGAGAGGCCTTGCGTTTACAACATATCCAGCATCCAAGCGAGAACGTGATAACTAAAACTGTGTCTCTGGAAGATTGGGACGAGATGCCTGCCACAAGGGAAGAAATTGAAGATGCAAAGGCAGAAGGGATTCAATTCAATCCTGGCTGGGGACCAAAAGAAGTTGAAGTTGAAGATGGCAGAATCAAAGGACTTTCATGTATGAAAGTTAAGTCGGTATTTGATGAACAAGGCAGATTCAGCCCTACTTTCTATGAAGAAAAGAAGATGTGCCTGGAGGGGGATATGATAATCGAGGCAATTGGTCAGGCTCCTGACTTTTCATTCCTGCCAAAAGAGTTCTTCGAAAAACTGGAGTTTACGCCCCGAAGAAAAGTAAAGGTTGACGAAAATGGTATGACCACGATCCCCAAAGTATTTGCCGGTGGTGACATAGTAAATCTGAATTTAGATGCAGTTACTGCCATTGCCGACGCAAAAATGGCGGCAGAGGGAATTCATAAAATGCTATGTGCAAGCCGCTCGCCTTGATCCTATTGAGGCGTTGCGTCATGAGTGAGTAAGCAAGTCTGTCGTGGTGACTTTTCGAGGCTCTTATACCAAATGTGATTAACCCGCATTTCTCACAGCATTTTAATCTGATGCTCATCACCCAAGCTCCAAAACCAGATTTATACTGATTGTGAATAATCAATGCGCTTATTCTTGTCATTTCGAGCGATTCAGCCTTTAGCCCTGAGCGAAGTCGAAGGGGAAGCGGAGTCGAGAAATCTGCTTTTTAATAGATTTCTCCACTTCGGGTTGCTTCGCAACCCTACGGTCGAAATGACAAAGGCGCAAGTTTTAATCACATTTGGTATTATTGGTATCGATGCGTGTGAGGTTCGTGTTAATTATGAGACCCCTGAGTTTGTGGTGGTGAGAAATGTGGGTTAAATTGCCGAGAAGAAAAACAAGAATTATCGGGGATTTACCATTATAGCCGGTCAATGGCTTATGAAAAAAATTTGTGTTCAATGCTTGACAAATT
>CAYNTC010000137.1:0-6560 GCA_964399795.1 uncultured Pirellulales bacterium
TCTTCATTCCACATGCTAATGGCTTTGGGTGGCGAACTGTCGGTATGGAAAGCCGTGGCCAGCTTCGGATTTCTCTTTTTGGCGGTTTGGCTGCCCTGTTGCGTAAGCGACATTGTCTTTCCTCTGTTGTTTGTTACGTCAGAGACCCGCCTTTCACACGAACATCAGCACAAGTAGAAGGGGCAGAAGTGAAATCTGATCTTAACATGCAAGCTCGCGAAATGCTCAAGGCGGTCAAGCTTTATTGCACAGAAAATAGGATGGCAGTACTCAAGACACTCTTAGAGGCGAACGGTCCACTTAAGCAAGATGAGATCGCAGAGAAATTAGGAAGAAAACGTTTCAATAAAGTCAGCATATATCGTACTCTTGAAACGCTGCTCAAAGTGGGTCTTGTGCACAAGGCTTTTATGGGCAAAAGGGCATGGCATTTTGAGCTGGCACATAATTGTACCGAAAGTCAATGCCATCCACATTTTACATGTACGAATTGCGGCAGCACGCATTGCCTGACGGAGATGAGACCTCCGATGATAAAGAGTCCGTATAAGGGCTTTGTTATCAAACATCAACAAGTTCGGCTTGAAGGTCTATGTCCTGCTTGCGCTTGAATGAGAAGAGAAGGTCTAATTTGAATAGGTCGATCAGAAAAACTATTTTGATAATTACAACGGTTTGTTTTGTGGCTATGGTCACAGGACTAACTCTGAAACTACACTTATTGAGCCATAAGCATCCGGAAAAGCATGACTCCAGCCTATGTCCGATTTGCCAGACACTGCTGGGCAATACTGACAAAATCAGCATAGCTATAGAGCTGGAGATCGAGGAAACAAATAGAACTGCATATTCTTCTGGCTTTATTTTTCAAACCGCTCCGTCATTTTGTAACATTACGATTCTTGGTCCCCGCTCACCCCCTCGTGCTTTAAAACAATAGCACAGCTACCATCGCATCACAATAAGTAAGTAGAATACGTCAACTTATTCGTGTCTTAAATTTTTTAAGAATGTTTGTTGTCTAAGGCAGTCCTGTTAAGGGTCTTAACGATGAAAAGGATTTTTGTTATTTCAATACTATTTATCTTAATAGCATTCAATATTACAGCCATAGCAAAAGAGGATAATACTAACAATATTGAGCAATTAAATGCTAAAATTCTGGAGCTTCAGCAGCAGATTATTGAGATGCAGAAAAGGCACGACGCTGAGATAGCTACTCTAAAGAAACAGATAGACGAGCTTTCCGCTGCGACTGGCAAACAAAAAGCCCGGGATGAGCTTGCCTCCCTGTGCCAATCGGCAGAGGCAAAAGCTAAAGAAAAGTCGGCTGCTGAGGAAAAGCCGGAAGAAACCGTTTTCAAATCAGGAAGCCTTGCTCTGCAGGCCTTGAATCCTGAAATCAGCATCGCTGGTGATTTTCTATTCTCTTCTCGACAGGATACAACAAATGACCAAAGCAGTGATTTTGATTTTCGCAATTTGGGAGCTCACATTGAATCGTGGCTCGATCCATACACAAGATTTAAAAGTGCTATAGAGTTTCACGAAGATGAATCTGAACTCGGCGAAGCGTACATAACGTTACATAATGTAGCCGAAGATTTGAATCTGACGTTGGGTAAGTTTCGTCAGCAATTTGGCGTGGTCAACCGCTGGCACAAACATGCTCTCGATCAGGTAGATTTTCCATTGGCGCTTCGCGAAATTTTTGGTGACGGCGGCTTAAATCAGAGCGGATTATCGTTAGATTGGTTGATGTCGCCTGTTGGTGACGCATCACAACAACTCACTTTCCAGGTTACAGATGGCTCAAACAGTCGCTTGTTTGGTGAAAACGCCCGCAATAGGCCGAGCCTTCTTGCACACTACAAAAACTACCGGGATATTTCAAAAGACACTTATTTGGAATGGGGTCTGACAGGCCTTTTGGGCTGGAACGATGATTGGAACATTCAAGGTGGTACTAAGCAGAACAGTTGTCAAATGACAGTTGTGTTGGGAGCCGACGTGTCGGTTCTGTGGGAGCCAACCGAAAAAATGCGCTACCGAAACGTAGAATGGCGAAGCGAAGCATACTGGTTAAATAAAAGAATTCTGGCACCGGATGGTTCAGGCGCTGACACTCTCAAAGCCTGGGGCCTATATAGCTATGTGCAAAATAAAATTTCGCGTACAATTGATATTGGAGTCAGGGGCGACTTCTATGTGCCCGATACCAAAAGCTACGCTGATATATCCAGTTCACTCTCATTATCGCCATTGGCTGTAACAAGTGATAATCCATATCTGTGGCAAATAGGCCCATATATTACTTGGCGGCAGAGTCCGTTTGTTAAGTTTCGAGCGGAATATGATTACAGTGACGGCAAAGGAATAAGAAATCCTGAACACATCATTTGGCTGCAGGCCGTATTTGCAGCCGGCCCACATAAGCATGAGCGTTATTAACAAAAGGGAGCAAAGCTACTATGAAAAAGATATTAGTAATTACCGTATTGGTTATGTTTTTTGCGGTTACAAGTCCTCTGGGAGCGGAAACTAAAACGAATTTGAACGTAGTAACGACACTGCCTGATTATGCCTTTTTTGCAAAATATATTGGCGGCGACCGTGTCGTAGTTAAATCTATTGTCCGAGGCGATCAAGATGCCCATTTCATTCGTCCTAAGCCGTCATTTGCAACGGCCATGCGAGACGCCGATGTCTTGATTGCTACCGGACTGGACTTGGAGCTTTGGCTACAAACTGTAATAGATAACTCCGGCAATGGAAAGATTCGCAGCGGTCAGCCGGGTTACGTATCCGCATCCAGTGGTATGAAGCTTTTAGAAAAGCCTAAGACAATATCAAGAGCAGAAGGGGGGGTTCACATCTATGGTAATCCACATGTTACTTGTAGTCCCATCAAAATGAAAGTAGCTGCCCGCAATATAGCTACAGCTTTGACAAAAAATGACACTGCAGGCAAAGAAATATATTCACGGAATCTCAAAAAATTGCATCAGGAAATTGATGAGCGATTGTTTGGCGCCGAGCTTGTAGATATGTTAGGTGGTGATACACTTTGTAGCCTTGCCGAACAGGGTGAGTTGATACCATTTCTTAAAGAACATCAACTTAAAGGAAAGCCACTAATTGAATTTCTCGGTGGTTGGATGAAAAAGATGGCGCCGATAAGAGGTACGCCGATCGTCACCTATCATAAAAATTGGATTTACTTCCTTAAAATCTTTGGCTTAGAAGAAGCTGGAACCGTGGAACCCAAGCCTGGAATACCGCCTTCGCCAAAGCATGTGACTAATTTAATTAATTTGATGCGAGAAAGAAATATCGGCATTATTCTGGCGGCAAACTATTTCGACGAACAAAAGATACGAACAGTTGCATCAAGAACAAATGCCGAAGCAGTTATAGTTCCTCTGTATGTAGGTGGTGCTGCGGGCGTAGATGATTATTTTAAACTCGTCAACTACTGGATTGATGAGCTTTTAAAAGCAGCAGAAAAGAGGTAGGGTGGGGCTTTCATCCTTCGCAGTGGTCCTGCTACGGAGAATGGATGCCCCACCACTACCTTATCGGTGGGCTAAAGCCCACCCTACCAAGTTGAGCTACTGAGCCATTACGTCCCATTGTTGGAGTATACATGACGACAGAAATAATAAGGTTTTTTTCGGTCCAGATTGCTTTGTTGGCGGTCGTCTTGATTTTGCATACATATATAGGGCTGCACATAATCAGGCGCACCTTAATATTTTCTGATCTTGTTCTGGATCAGTTAGCAGCTTTCGGTGCTCTTGTCGGCATAGGTTTGGGAATAAAATACGGCACGGCTCAATCTTATATGACCTCGATGGTAGCTGTACTGTTCGGTGCAATACTGCTGGCCTTGATAAAGCCAACAAGCAAAGCTGTACCACGGGAAGCAGTTATTGGCGTTATGTATGCTATGGCGCTGGTTGCATCACTTTTACTGGCCGATAAACTTCGTGGCGGTGGAGCTTATGTAACTAAAACACTTACAGGATGTATGCTATGGGTGAGCTGGCCACTGGTTTGTACAACCATAATTATATATATAGCTCTAATAGCATTTCATTATAAATTTAGCCGACAGTTTATAACTTTGGCAGAAAACCCTTCCAGCATCAAAAATGAAAAGCTCTGGGATTTTCTGCTATTTTTAACCCAGGGTATCATCACGGTTTTAATAGTGCCTATTGCGGGTGTCTTGTTGGCGTATGCATTTTTAATGATTCCGGCAGCCATCGCAGCGATGTTTACCAAAAAATGGGCTGGTGCTGTTGTTATTGGATGGAGTTCTGGTTTTATAGCCTGTCTGATTGGACTGTGCTCATCCTATTTTTTTGATCTACCTTATGGCCCCACCCTGGTCTTGTTCCTGGGTTTTTTCTTTGTTATCGCTGTATTTGTTCGGTGTCTGTTTTCCAAAAAAAGTTTTCATATGAGAGGATATGAGTAATGCCGCCAATAATTCAAATCTTAGGTTTACCTTTCCTCGCTTGTATCCTGATGGGTTCTATTCTTGGCTATCTGGGCATACACATACTCAAAAGGGAAATAATCTTTATCGATATAGCCCTGGCTCAAATCGCAGCGGTTGGCTCTATTGCTGCCCATCTTGCATTTAAGGTGCAGGGGGATTCTACCATTGCGTACATTTGTGCATTTGGATGTGTCTTATTAGCGGCTGTGTTTTATGCTGTAATAAGAAACAGGATTATTCAAATTTCAATTGAGGCGATTATAGGCATCTCTTATGCAATTGCAGCAGCAGGGGCTCTATTTCTTGTTGGTATCGCACCCGGAGCGCACGTACATGTACAGCAAATATTATCCGGCAGCCTCCTGTGGACAGACTGGCGGGACATTGTTTTAAGCCTATTTGTTTTTTCAGCCGTAGGAACTTGTTTTTACATTTTCCGAAAACCATTGAACCGATTATCAAGTAATTACGAGAGGGCCCATGCCGAAGGTCTCAAAATAGCGATGTGGGATTTCGTTTTCTATATGCTACTTGGTATTGTAATCACTTTAACTGTTCAAATTGCTGGCATTGTAGTAGTTTTTGCTGTTCTTATCATACCTGCGACAATATCAGCTTTGTTCTCATTGCGTTGGGGAATACGGATACTAATAAGCTGCGCAGCAATGGCTGTGGCTTCGGTGGCAGGCTTATTGTTTGCGTATTATCTTGATTTTTCGATCGGCCCTGCTATTGCATTATTTCTTGGAGGTGAGTTGATAATCGCTGCATTGTATTGTAGACAACAAAATCTCATAAAGTTAATATAATATTTTGATGCCTTAACCATTGAAACTTAGGCCGATAGCAGCGAATATGGGGCGAAGTAGATCCTTTCGGATCTTTGCGTAGCATAAGCAGCATTCTCAGAGCAAGAAGTGGCCAACCTGTTGGTTTTCCGAGGGTTCAGGTATACTACTGGCCAATTAAAAGCTGTACTTCAAGCTCAGAGCAATGACGTTGACGTCTGTCCAATGGTTGGCCTTTTTACGGTTCTCAAGTATGTAGTTGATATCAGCCTTTAGCTTATTAAAAATTGTGAAGCCAAAACCGGCATAGACACGGTTCTTATTGATCTCACTAGCGTCAAAGTCATAGAAAGGCTCCTCTGCGACACACGGCTGTATTTCAAAAGGAGTCATCTTCTGCAGTTTCAATGTCAGTTTGTTACGATACCTAAAGAAGTCCTCATCGTCTTTTATTCTGTACTCCAATCTGTTTCTATCACTAACAGATAATCCTAAGAGTTTTGCCTTGAGTGTTACATTGAAATGTGGACGATATTCTACATTCCACTGGTCGTTTTTTTTCTCTTCGACATGCCTGTAGTATGGACCCAGAACAAGCCATTCGTTGATTTTCCAATCGAAGCCTATATCAATGTGCGTATAATAGTGGTCGCTGAAGCCTCCCTGGTAACGAAGTTCCGGCACAACTTTGATAGTAACATTGTCGCTGATGGAATCTGTAAAGCCATAACTGGTCCAGTACTCCCAATTGCTCTGGGCCCGAGCTAACTGGGTCAGGACAAGTAGGCCGAACAACACAGGTAATATTGAAGAAACTTTCTTCGCCACGAATTCTGCTCCTTATAACCCATAGAAAAGCTCAACACACAAGTCAAACTCTTGGACAGTTCACTATTTGAGTGTCTTTACGATTGTGAATGTCCCTAAGATTATTGTTACAATAGCGATAGCCAACTTCAGTCTTTTTTCGCTAACTAATTTCACACTTTTTGCCGAAAGAGGC
This sequence comes from uncultured Pirellulales bacterium, assembly GCA_964399795.1. Lineage (GTDB taxonomy): Bacteria > Planctomycetota > Phycisphaerae > Sedimentisphaerales > Anaerobacaceae > CAYNTC01. The sequence continues at coordinate 6,299 of CAYNTC010000137.1, forward strand.
ACTGAAAGCACCGCACCAACAATAATCCACGGAGCCAACTTCCAATCGAGAGGGTCTTTTGAGACCAAGATATATGCGATTACACCGACCAGACATGTTAAGCCTTCGGCCAATGAGGTGATACCAACCGCGCTTTTACCTTCTACGCCTGATAGGACTTGTCCGCCAGTCACAACGGGTCCATAACCTCCGCCACTCATTCCTTTATTAAAAGATGCAATTATGCCCAGAAAAGTAATCTTCTTCCAAGAGAATTTGAATT
>CAYNTC010000138.1:0-6468 GCA_964399795.1 uncultured Pirellulales bacterium
GGCGAGCATTTCTTTACGTTCTTCGGCTCGTTCACGAAAAGCCGGGTGCTCATGAAGCTTGGGTAGTTCTTTCTCATTGGGGTCAGCAGTTTCGTCGGCTTCAGTATGCGTAGGCTCGGAATGTGAAATCAACTCCGGCTGTGGCACCTTGTGTGAGCACAATACGCCGACAAATAATAATAAGACCAACAACAGAAAAGCCGGCAGATACAACCAATTCGTGATTTTTTTGGCAGACATTTTATTATCTCCCTAATCATATAAAATCCGAAATCCGAATCTTGACTGTCGTCAGACAAGTGTCGAAATCCGAAACAAACTCAAATGACAAAAATCCAAAATTCAAAACGTTCTGTCATTTAAAATTTGAATTTCGATATTGTTTAGCATTTAGGATTTCGTGCTTCATATTTCAAGACAATATAGCAGATTTTCGCCATAAAATGGAGATACAGCACTTACGACTATAGGCCCTTTATCTGCGCCTTTAGTCATTCTATTATGTCCCAGCGATGGCAGCCCATCTCCCCTATCCGTTTCTTGTCCTTTGTTAGCGTTTCCTTTGCGAGTTTTTTATTGCCTTCGTTTAGCTCAAGCTCCGCCCGGATAAGAATTACTTACGGACCCTACTAATGAAAGCATATCTTATCCACTAAAACACTTATTTTGGAACTTAGAAAGAGTTAAGCACCTAACCACAAGAAAAATTTTTACAAAAAATACCGCTTGCATGGAGGATAACAGGCTCTATAATTAACCAACAGTATCGCGTTAATCGCTAGTTCAATAGCGAGATACGAGATACGAACCTTGCGGGTGTAGCTCAGTGGTAGAGCGTCACGTTGCCAACGTGAATGTCGTGGGTTCAAGTCCCATCACCCGCTTTGGATAGTAGAAGAGTATAAGAGTAAATGAGTAGATGAGCACAAGGATACAAAGGATTATTGCCTGTTTAGTTGTGATTTATGGAGTTAATATAGTGTCGGCGAGTTACCGGCTAAATTAGTCAGGCATTGGTCGTCGGTACGTTAGTGTTTAGTAATTCAATCTGTAGCAGATTGAATAGCACAAAGACCTGGCTAAGGGAAGAGATCTTCCTAAGGCCTTTTTGTTTAATTATCCGTGAGCCAACAAGGAAAAGTCGTACGGGAGCACCAATATGGATGAAGACGAACAACAACAGACAACAGCGTCGAAAAATATTGTGACCATCGAAGAGGTAGGGCCTTGCAAAAAAAAGGTCATTATAGAAATTCCGGAAGAGGCAATAAGAGAAGCTACAGATGAACAGTACGACAACCTTGGCAAGGAGGCAATAGTGCCAGGCTTTAGAAAAGGACGAGCACCACGGCGACTGCTGGAAAAAAGATTCGGCAAAGAAACTTTAGAGCAAGTCAAACTGAAACTACTGGCAGACGCGAGCAAGGCAGCAATCGAAGAAAAGGAACTGGAAGTCCTCGGCGAGTATGATATTGACTTCGAGAAAATCGAACTACCTGCTGAGGGTTCGCTTAAATTCGATTTTGAAGTAGAGGTAAGACCTGAGTTTGACCTGCCGCTGCTGGAGGGTATCCCGGTAACAAAGACAAAGCTGGAGGTTACCGATGAGCAAATCGATCGGGAAATTGAGCAACTACGACGAATGGCGGGCGTCTGGACGCCGCGAGAGGATGGGGCTGTTCAGGTCGAAGACCAAATTATAGCTGACGCCGTTATCAAGACCGAAGGGCAGGAGGAAGAGGAAAAACTCAACAACATCGAAATCTACGTACGGGCAAATGGTTTTGTCGGAGAGGTTCCCGTTGAGAAGCTCGACGAGTTGTTAATTGGGGCCAAAGCCGGTGATACCAAGCAGACAAACATTGAGGCGCCGAAAACATACTTTAGAGAAAAATATCGCGGCAAAAAGGTAGACATCGAAATCAGCGTAAAAGATATCAAGTGGCTCAAACCTGCTGACATAGACGATACGTTCTTAAAAAGACTCGGGGTTGAAAATGAGAGTGAATTGCGCGAACAACTTCACGATATACTACACAGTAGATTAGAAAACCAGGCACGAATCGATATGGCTGAGCAAATTTATCAGTACCTGCTCAACAATACCGATTTCGACCCGCCGCTGGATGTCGTGGGCGCGCAAGCGACTACCGTGCTGAAAAGACAATATGTCAATTTGTTATCGCGAGGATTATCTCGTGAGCAGGTCGATCAGCAGATGGAGCAGCTACGTGCGAGCAGCGAAGAACAGGCCAAACAACAGCTAAAAACGTTCTTCATAATGGATAAGGTCGCAGAGAAACTTGAGATAGAGGTGAGCGAGGAAGAGATTAACGGCCGAATTGCGGAATTGGCCATCCAACAGAAACAGCGTCCGGAAAGGATGAAAGAACAGATGGAGCGGGACGGCTCTTTAGACCAGTTCAGGCTGGAAGTGCACGATAGCAAATGTATTGCCAAACTTCTGGAGTCGGCGCAAGTAACAGAAAAAGAACCCGACAAAAAGGTTAAACCAACAAAGAAAGCCAAGGAGAAATCGCCCAAAAAGTCAGACAAACAGAAAATTTAACGCGTCATGAGCGAACGGTTAGCTTTAAGTTGAAAAGGAAGGAATCAATGTCGATCCAACAGAGGCCCAGAAAGATGATAGAGATTTTTGACGTTCACAATCAACTGCCGCAGTATCAGCGGTGGCGACAGATGGGCTTGAATGAAATGCTGCTTGAGAACCGGTGCATCTTTCTGGATATGCCGCTGGCACCGGACATCATAACTAATCAGGGTACTATAGCATCGGTTGTGATTAAGTCGCTGCTTCACCTGGACAACCTGAAACGCGGCAGCGATATTCACCTGTATATTAACTGCCCAGGCGGCAGTGTCGATGATACAATGGCGGTTTATGATACGATGCAATTTATCTCGTCTGATGTCTGCACATATTGCATTGGTCATGCTGCCAGTGGAGCGGCTGTAATCCTTGCGGCTGGTACAAAAGGCAAACGGTATGCTCTGCCCCATTCAAAGGTAATGATACACCAGCCATCGGGCGGAGTAACCGGGCCGGCGGCAGACATCAAAATTCAAGCAGAAGAGCTGCTTAGAACCAAGGCCATGATAAATGAAGTTCTGGCAAAACATACGGGCCAGTCGGTGGAAAAAATAGCTGTTGAAATAGAAAGAGACCGATGGATGACAGCAGAACAAGCTCGAGAGTATGGCGTTATCGACGAAGTGCTGCATGAAGAAGAAAAAGAGCAGAAAAAAGACTCTAAAAAGCCAAACGATAAGAAGTAGATAAAAACAATCAAGGAACTTGCCGATTTTGATGTGCCTGTACCGCTTTTAATAGATGAGGGACAATATGGCAACTAATGAGACTTTGATACCAAGAGTGATTGAAAAGAGCGGCCGAGCCGAAATGGTATATGATATTTATTCAAGGCTGCTCGAAGACAGGATAATTTTCTTAGGCGGGCCAATTGATGATCCGACAGCGAACGTGATAATTGCCCAGATGTTGTTTCTAAGTAACAAGGACAACAAAAAAGACATTCACTTCTATATCAATTCACCAGGCGGGTCAATCACAGCAGGACTTGCGGTCTACGATACGATACAGTTTCTACGCTGTGAAGTAGCAACATACTGTATTGGGCAGACAGCAAGTATGGCAGCAGTACTGCTGACTGGTGGCAGCGCCCAAAAACGATTTCTTCTGACAAACAGCAAAGTGCTGCTGCACCAGCCACTGATACCGGAAGTGCTTTATGGAGCAGTGACAGATCTGGATATAGAGGCCCGTGAAATAATAAGGCTACGCAGTCGAATTTACAAAATACTGGCCAAGCACACCGGTCAGAATGCCGAGAAAATTGAAAAGGATTGCGATAGGAATCTATGGCTGGACGCAGAAGAAGCAGTCAAATATGGTTTGGCCGATAGAATCCTGCAAAAAGCTCCTGAAATTGTAAAAGACCAAGACAACGAGTAAGAGAGTAAAAAGTGAAAAGTGGCGCAACAAACACAGACACCTCATGGCATGTAAAATGCGGGATTTTTACCATATTTCTGCTGGTCCTGATAGCCGGCTGCAAAAATCCAGGCGGCCAAACGGTATTTGCTGAGCGATTTGTAAAGCTCGAACAAGAACAAATACAACTGCAAAAAGAAATCACGCTGCTTAAAACTGAAAACGACCAACTTAAAAAGCAAATACACGTTTTGTCAGAACTGCCGAAGGAAGTCAAGGGCGAGAACATTTATTGCCTACAGAGAATAAAGATTCATGGGTATACTAACATTTACGACAAGGACGAAGACGGCACAAAGGAGAGCCTGATTGTCTACATACAGCCAATCGACCAGGTCGGCGACATTATAAAGGCAGCAGGTGAAGTAGAGATTCAGCTATGGGATCTGAACAGAGATGATAGTAAGGCGCTGCTCGCTCAATGGACAGTGACTTCTGAAGAGCTAAGAAAGTGCTGGCTTACTACACTGATAACCATGAATTACAGACTAATTTTCGATGTTTCTGATAAAGTCGAGCAATATCAAGAGCCATTGACGGTTAAGGTAACGTTTACCGATTATTTAAGTGGCAAAACATTCAAAGAACAAAGGGTAATCAAGCCTCATAAGCCATAGGTACGTATCTCGTGAACCGTGATGCGTATCGCGTAATGAAGTAAGAACGAAGCCTGTAGAATTGCCACTTTTCCCAGCAACATTATATCTACAAATTCGATGCTTCTTGCTAATCATGCGTGATCACAAAGTTAATCCTAAGTGAAACATTTATCCTTGAAGACTCTCTGCCAATGCTTAGAATATCGCTATGCAGAAATTCCTCAACAAGATAATCTGCGGCGACTGTATAGAAGTCTTGAGCAGCGTGAATGAATCCTTCGCTGACCTTATCTTTGCCGACCCGCCTTTTAACATCGGCTACAAGTATGACAAATACTACGATAAGGTAAAAAAAAGAAACTACATCGCCTGGACTAAAGAGTGGATGAGCGTCTGCAAGAAGGTGCTCAAACCGCATGGCTCGTTTTATATCGCAATCGGCGATGAGTACGCTGCTAATGTAAAAATCATCGCCGATGAATTAGGCCTGTTCATGCGCAACTGGATAATCTGGCATTATACTTTCGGCCAGCAAACAAAGAATAAATTCGCACGTGCACATACGCACATCTTCTATTTTGTGAATGATAAAAACAATTTTACTTTTAACAACCATGCTGTTCGAATGCCTTCGGACCGGCAATTAATTTATAACGACAGACGAGCCAATCCCACAGGTAAGATGCCAAATGATGTTTGGAATGAATACTCCCGCGTGTGCGGAACATTCAAGGAACGCGCCGGCTGGCATCCCTGCCAGATGCCGGAAAGCCTGCTAAAAAGAATCATAGCCGTAAGCTCTAATCCGGGAGATGGGGTACTCGACCCATTTAGTGGTTCCGGAACCACCGCAGCAGCAGCATACCAATTAGGCAGAAACTATGTGGGCATAGAAATTTCCTCAAAGTATGTTGAAAATGCGAACGAACGTTTAGCTGATTTAAAAAGCCAATGGCACAATTCGAACAAGCTCGCAGAATTCAACAATCTATTTATCAATCCGATCGAGCTAATTGAATTGAAGCGGCTCTTATCCGATATGAAAAGACCGGCTAAAGAGATTGTAGCTGACAAGGACCTTCTGAAGATATTTACAAATCAATTTGCCGTACGAATGAACAACGGAAAGCGATACAAAGCCGAAGACGTAACGGCAGTTTTAAAGGATTTGGATGGTTGAAGAATGTACGGTCTCAGGGTATTGTTTTCACACTTTTGACACTTATCGCAAGTGCGCTGATGCTAACTTTGATTCAGCCGCCTATCGGCTGGTCATTTTTAGCATGGATGTCATTCGTACCTTTTATCCTCGCCTGCTCACCTGAAGTGAAACCCAAGACTTTAGCACTCACAGCATATATCGTGTCACTTGCTTACTGGCTCGGTAATCTATACTGGGTATTTCCAATAACCAAGATCGGATGGTTTGCACTCTGCGTATATATTGCAATTCCGTGGCCTTTATTGGCGCTTTGTCTGCGCTACTGCAGAGCGAAAAGAATACCGTTATTTTTATGCACGGCTGTACTGGTTGTCGGTGCTGAGAGGTTACAAGGTATCTTTCTCGGCGGTTTTTTCTGGCGATTCTTAGGCCACAGTCAATACCACAATATCACTCTCATACAAATAGCGGATATATTCGGCGCAGCAGGAGTATCGCTTTTAGTTGCCCTGGTCAACGGGCTTATTGCTGAATTGATAATAGCGTGGCGCCACAAAAATCTTTTCAAATCTAAAACATATATAAAAACAGCTATAGTCGGTGCTACCTTAATAGCCACTATTGCATACGGACGATGGAGAATCGAGCAGTCAGATGTATTTGTCGAAGAGGGA
>CAYNTC010000139.1:0-6462 GCA_964399795.1 uncultured Pirellulales bacterium
ATTATGCCGGAATTTGGAAACCCTTTCGCAGGCTTAAAAGCCGACCGCAAGCTCACAAAAGCTGAGCTAATCCGTGCGATACGATTTATGGTCGCCGCTGAATACGAGGCTGTTCAGCTTTACATGCAATTAGCTGAATCCACAGATGATAAGCTCGCAAAAGAAGTGCTAATAGACATAGCTGATGAAGAGCGTGTACACGCGGGCGAGTTTCTTCGCCTTCTAAGGCAACTTGCACCTGATGAGGAAAATTTCTACAAGGAAGGCCAGGAGGAGGTGGAAGAGATGATGAAGGAGCTTAAAATAAAATAGCCCAGCTTTCCGCCAGTCGTTCTTGAAGGGTGAAGCGTATCTCGTCGTGCGTATTGCGTCGTGCGTATCGAGTGAAGCGTAAATGAGTTCATGCGTGAATACATAGATGAGTTGGTGTGAGAATCATTGCGAAAAAATTCGGAAATAGTGTTGCATGAATGGATAGAAAAAGATAATAGAATATAATTTCAAGATGGAAACAACCATAGAATGAACAAATGACGCTTCTTCCAGGCGTATAAAAGAATGAATGAAACCAAAAATGTTGTTCTTTTCACTGGTCAATCCGGCATAGGGGCTGAAAAATGTTTAGCGAATTTGAATCAGGAGATGGCGTCGGAAACGAAGCAAATTTCAATCGAAAAAGAAATGGCTAGAATATCAGGTAGGTCCTTCAAGAGGGAAATCCTACTTGAGAGCATTAACTACCAATATGATTTATGGCAAAAAGCTTTTGATACTATATCAGATAAGCTAAGTAAAGATGAACATAAAGAGACAGTATTTTTAACACTTCATGGAGTGTATTACCATCAAGATAAACGTGAGTTTTTGTCTCCTATAGACTTCCTAAAAATCGGGAGCCTGCAAGGGAAGGTGAAACTACTTATCGTCTTTATAGACGATATTTATGACGTTTACCGGCGTTTATTATCGAAAGGAGAAATGTATAGTTACGTAATGTCGTTGGAACCTCTCGAGGCGTTGTTTGCTTCGACCTTTAACCTAATCTCGATCTTAGAATGGAGACAAGTTGAAATTGCAGTATCTCGCTTGGTAGCTCGACTTTTAAATATCCCGATTTATATTGTAGCGATTAAGCATCCTAAACATATGATAAAAAAGTTGATTGAGTCACCAATAGAGCATTTGCAGATTTATTATTTATCTCACCCGATTTCGACTGTAAGGGAAGATGCAAAAGGAGAAATTCCAAATTTTACAGGCGAGCTAAATATCTTTGCAAAAAAATTAATCGAAATAAAAGAATCGATTCTTTTTCTACCAGGCACGATTGACGAGCTCATCATAAAAAAAGTGAATGGAAAATATCTGACAGAATGTTTACCTCGTTGGCCACTTCCATATGGAAAAGAATATTACGTAGGACAAACTATTCCTAGAGAGCTAGAAAAAATTAACCCCCTTAATCCACTTCAATATAATACATCATCAAACGAAATGTCTACAACCGTTTCATACCTGATGAAGCTACTTTGGGATTACATCAACGTTCAAGTTACATCTAGAGATTTGAGCTTAGTTGAGCAGAGCAAGAATGGGGTGATTGCCTATAGACCTTATTTCCCTCATAAATTGTCAGGAGGGGCTAGACGAGAGCTTGACCTGAATCATAGACTATGTGCAAGAGAGCGGTATCGAAGGGCCGTCATATTATCAATAAAAAAAGAACGAGGTAAAGCTCGTGTTATGCAGTTATTCGCTTTGATCGCTACATTCGTTGAAAATTTGGGTGACAAAGACAAGATTACATTGCAAAATCAGTCGCACGAATGGATCCATGATGAAAATTTGGTAAATATATTTTCTGACGAAGACAAATTGAAAAATGAACTAGACACTATAAGGAATAAGATTGAAGAAAAACTCCCAAGTGATTACACTCTTCAAACCGAGTTCCTGTCCTATCAAACCTCTTTGCCGCCTGGGGAAATGGGAAGAAAAGAAAAAGAAAGACGAGCAGTTTTTAACTATATTCTAGATTCGATCTTAAGAGACCCATTAAACGATTACCTCATATCAGAAGAGGATTATCGCAAGTTTTCAGATCCAGCTCAAATATCGACAGATAAACTTTTATAACAGAACATTGGAGAATATAACAAGGAGGCAAAAATATGAGCAATGAAACTCCAAAGATTTTCTTTAATACGAGTAGTGAAGACATACAAGCAGTGCACGAATTGTTAAATGCAAAAGTACATTGTCACTTTAATGGCCCCATTACAGAAGAAAGGACACCCTTTTTGGTTCATGGATCGATGAAGTTTTATGGGATCGATGGAATTAGAGAGTTCATAAAAAGAGAAAGGAAAATTGGCCAGAAGTAGGAAGGAAAGTGTAATAAAAATAAGAACATAAAAACTCAATTCAAATATGTTTCTTGAGAATATTTGATTTATGCTCTGATGATGTCGGTTATTTTCATTAGGCGGGAGATGTTGTCGCGCTCGGCTTCGGCGAGCTTGTCGAAGATGAATCGTATCGTCTCGTGCAACTCCGGAATTACGACGTGCTCAAGCACATTCACCCTTCGGCGGGTCATCTGAAGCTCGGTAGCTAACAGCCGAGCTTGCTTTTCCTTCTGGGCTAACTCAATTAAATTATCGAAGGCACGCTCTAAAGCTAACAGGGCAACGTCCATTTCGCCGGACGTTGTGGCGTAGCCATAACAGATGATATGGCCTGAGATTTCCTTGGTCAGGTGCGGGACCTTGACGTTCATCACGCGAGCAAAATCTATAGCAAGGCTGAATTTCTTGGTCGGGACCTCAAGGGCGGCTTTAGTATATTCCGGCTCGACGGAAGCACGGGCAAGCATGAATCGCCGACAGGTCTCCAATAACTCCTTTTCGACTCCTTCGCGCAACGGCTGAATCTCACGGGCGATGCGAATTAGCTGACGAGAAATCTCGTCGCGCTTCTCGCTTAGTAAACGATGGCCCCTGCTTGCAAGCGCTACGCGCTTGCGAAGTCTTAATAGTTCCATTCGTGTTGCATTAACATTTGCAAGCATAGTTAATCGTTAACTCCTGAAAATTGAAGTTCCTCCGTTTGCTCTTCATCGGGGTCGGGCTGGTCCTGGTCGTCGTCTTCCTCAGATTCCTGTTGGTCTTGCTCATCGTTAGATTCTTCGGTGGACTTAGCATTCCCGCGGAATCTGGGCATATACTTCGCGATGAGCTTAACGTCGATGCGCTTCAGCTCGACATTTTCAAACATGCTAAGAAGCTCCCAGCCAAGGTCGAGTGTCTGCTCGACCGTTCGATTTTCGTAGTAGTCCTGCGAGATATACTTTCCCTCGAACCTGTTGGCAAATTCCATATACTTTTTGTCCTCATCAGAGAGGGCAGCTTCACCCATGATAGTCGCCAGCTCCTGCATTTCTTTGCCACGGGCATAGGCGGCGTATAGCTGATTATAAAGGTCCGCATGGTCTTCGCGGGTTTTGTCCCGGCCGATACCTTTATCTTTAAGTCGCGAAAGACTCGGCAGGACATCGACCGGCGGGGCAACGCCCTGGCGGTGCAAGGGTCGTGACAGGATCACCTGGCCTTCGGTAATGTAGCCGGTCAGGTCGGGGACGGGATGGGTTTTATCATCTTCGGGCATCGTCAGGACTGGAACCATAGTAATAGAGCCTTTTTTACCCTTAATACGCCCTGCTCGTTCATAAACTGTTGCTAAGTCGGTGTAGAGATAACCCGGATAGCCACGCCGGCCAGGGACCTCTTTTCTGGCGGCACTAATCTCGCGTAATGCTTCGCAATAGTTGGTCATATCGTTAAGAATAACAAGGACGTGCATATCACGTTCGTAAGCGAGATACTCGGCAGCGGTAAGGGCGAATCTCGGCGTTGCGATTCGCTCGATTGCAGGGTCGTTGGCCAAGTTGATGAACATTACGGCTCTTTCGATAGCGCCGGTCTGGTGGAGGTCGTCAATAAAAAACTGGGCAGCTTCAAAGGTAATACCCATTGCAGCAAAAACAACGGCGAACTGCTCACCTTTACCGAGTACGGTTGCCTGGCGGGCGAACTGCGCGGTTAGCTCGTCGTGCGGCAGGCCCGCGCCGGAGAATATCGGCAGCTTCTGGCCACGGACAAGAGGATTCAGGCCATCGATTGTGGATATGCCGGTCTGGATGAACTCGTTGGGATAGTCGCGGGCGTAGGGATTTATGGGCTGTCCGTTAATGTCCAAACGTTCCTCAGGAATTATAGCGGGGCCATCGTCCTTTGGGATTCCAAGGCCTGTAAAGACGCGACCTAAGATGTCGGGCGAGACACCAAACTCGAGGGGCTTTGACAAAAAGCGTACTGTGCTTGAACTGACGTCGATGCCGCGAGTGCCTTCGAAGACCTGTAGGAGGACTTTGTCATTTTCGACCTGGAGGATTTGGCCGTGCCGTATCGAGCCATCGCCCAGCTCAATGTCAACAATGTGGCCGTATTTTGCCTCGTCGACCATCTCGACAAGCATTAACGGGCCGGCGATATTGGCTACCGTTTGATATTCTTTCACTGATAACATTTCAAACTCCTGACTCGTAATTTCTGTTCCGTATCGCGTATTGCGTCGTGCGTATTGCGTAAAAGTCTTTCATACATCTATAGCTGTTCAGCCTCTGGAAACAACCGAGGTCTGCAATTCCTTCATTTGTTTATCGATTGTTTGTCTTATTTGGCCTATCTTTTCAATCTGGTCCTGCGGGATATATTTTGCCCTTGCGATTTCTTCACGGACGGGCAATTTAAAAATTTCAGTGGTTTCAACATCGGCATCTATCGCGGTCAAAGCCTGCCTGTGAAAATGCAGGACAGTTTTTAGCATCTCGAATTGCTTGGTTATATCGGTGAAGGTGTCAACCTCATGGAAGGCGATCTGGTGCAGATAGTCTTCACGGATTGACCTTGCTGTTTCAAGTGCCAGTCTTTCGCGAGGTGACAGGGCCTCGGCGCCAACGAGGCGTACAATCTCGCGAAGCTCGGATTCCTGCTCAAGCAAGCTCATTGCCTCAGAGGTCATTTTGTCCATATCCTCGCCCTGGTCTTTATCTTCAAAACAGGTCTTTAGATACTGCTTATAGAAAGAATAACTCGTGAGCCAGTCGATAGCGGGGAAGTGTCGCTGATAGGCAAGCTCACCCTTGAGCGACCAGAAGACCTTGACGACATGTAAGGTAGCCTGGACGACGGAATCTGACAGGTCGCCGCCCGGTGGACTGACAGCACCTATAATAGAAAGAGCACCTTCCCTTTCGGGATTGCCGGCACACTGCACTCGACCGGCTCGCTCGTAAAAGGCAGCGATTCGTGCTGCCAGATATGCAGGATAACCTTCTTCGGCTGGCATTTCCTCAAGACGTGTCGATATCTCGCGCATCGCCTCAGCCCATCGGCTTGTACTATCAGCCATAAGAGCTACAACGTAGCCCATGTCACGTAAGTACTCAGCAATCGTTATGCCTGTATAAACTGAGGCTTCACGGGCAGCGACGGGCATGTTGGATGTGTTAGCGATTAAGACCGAGCGTCGCATTAACGGCTCGCCGGAGCGCGGGTCTTTCAGTTCCGGGAATTCGGTTAAGACGTCGGTCATTTCATTGCCCCGCTCACCGCAGCCGACGTATACAACGACATCGGCATCGACCCACTTGGCTAACTGGTGCTGGACGACTGTCTTACCCGTTCCGAAGGGGCCGGGCACGCAGGCTGTCCCGCCCTGTGTGATCGGGAAGAATGTATCGATAACCCGCTGGCCGGTGACAAGGATTCTGTTCGGCGCAAAGCGTTTGACAATGGGTCTTGCGCTACGAACAGGCCACTTTTGCATTAGGCTGAGCTGATGCTCGGTGCCGTCTTCAGCGACACAGACAGCGACGGCCTGTTCAACCGTGTAATCACCTTCTGTAATCTTCTGAATTGTTCCTTCGAGACCAGGTGGGACCATTATCCTGTGTACAAGGAGTGTGGTTTCCTGAACTTCACCAATGACGTCGCCGGGGCCGACTTTCGTGCCTTCGGAGAGGGCGGGCTTGAAATGCCACTTCTTCTCTCGGTTCAGGCCGGGCAGCGAGCTGCCCCTGCTCATAAAGTCGCCTTCAGCTTTAACCAAATCATCGAGTGGTCTCTGGATACCATCGTAAATACTCTCGATCAAGCCGGGTCCCAACTCAACACTTAGCGGCGCCTGCGTATCAACAACAGGCTCACCGGGTCCCATACCAGTAGTCTCCTCGTAGACCTGGATGGAGGCCAAATCACCTTTTAACTCAACGATTTCGCCAATGAGGTTAAGTTTGCCCACACGAACGACATCGTACATTCGTGCGCCCGCCATACCTTCAGCAACAACGACCGGGCCGGCTACTTTGACTATTCTGCCTTGTCTTTCGTCAGTCATTAT
>CAYNTC010000140.1:0-6434 GCA_964399795.1 uncultured Pirellulales bacterium
AATGTCCCAGGCGACTGTTCGGGCTGAAATGGATGCTGCGACGGCGGATCACGCTGCAATCGGGCTTAATAAGCCCCAGGGTGGGACGATCTCGACGTCGCTTGCTGATAGGTTGTCCTCGGCCAACCTATCAGCCCGAACATCTCCTGCTACTACAACTGAGGCATACTTTAACTTGTCGCCTGTAATTATACAAGAATGGGCTTGCCCCACCTTTCGTATCGTGTATATCGTATTACGTAATCGTTCGGCCTCGGACCTGTCGAGCCTTAATGAGCATGTATTATGAGGCTTTCATCCTTAGCAGTGGCTTCGCCATAGCGACTGCGAAGGCTAGAAGCTGCCAGCTCTGCGAAGCTATGTAGGGCGAAGCATAGCTGCTACGGAGAATGGATGCACCCGCCAAAATTATCTAATGGTCCTTACTTTTTGATTCGACCACTTCAAATTCTTCCATTAATCCCGACTGCGAGTCGCCGCCGACCCATAGGCGAAACCTACCCGGCTCGACAACGTATTTCATATCGCTGTTGTGAAATCCGAGTGCCCCGCCGGATAAATCGAAGGTCACCGTCTTTGTCTCTTTCGGTGTTAGGCGAACTCTCTGAAAGCCCTTTAGCTGCCTAACAGGTCGAGTTAAACTGGCCACCAGGTCCCGCACGTATAGTTGAACAACTTCTTCGGCTTCTACCTGACCTGCGTTTGTCAGCTCGACCGAGACCTTGATGTGTTCGCCCTTTTCGATACGCTGTGAAGAAAGCCGTAAATTTGCGTATTCAAACTTTGTGTATGACAAGCCATATCCAAACGGATAGAGCGGCAAATATCCGATGTCCAGATAGCGAGCGGCGTCACCCGGTGCACTCTGGTAAGCGCGAATCGGGATTTCATCTATCATCATAAGTTTGCGAGTATGCGGTGGTCTGCCTGTATTTTTATGGGCATAATAAACCGGGATTTGTCCGACTGCTTTTGGAAATGTAACGGGCAGTTTTCCTGACGGCGATTCCCGGCCGAAAATCAAATCGGTCAGTGCCGGTCCGCACGTCGTACCCGGATGCCAGGCGTAAAGAACCGCCTTTGCTTTTTTTGATATGTCACCGATAGTTAAAGGCCGACCCGCGAGGATAACCAAAATAATAGGCTTTTTAGTCTCAGCTATTTCAGTTATGAGTTCATTTTGCGCACCGGGCAGGTCGAGGTATGCCCGACAGTGCCCCTCGCCGGAAAGTATGGATTCTTCACCTGCGAATATCAGCACTACATCCGATTTCTTTGCCTGTTCGACGGCTTTTGCAAAACCATTTTTGTCCCGATTACGGCTGTAGGCCAAACCCGCTGCGAAGTTTACTTCGGTGCCGTCGCCAAGTAAATTCTTTATGGCGGTAAGCGGTGTCACCGTGTCTTCTATTTTCCCGTCACGGTTCCAGGTGCCCAGGACTTCGTAAGGGTCATCGGCCATTGGCCCAATTACGGCGATAGACTTGACCTGGTCCGACAACGGAAGGATTCCGTCCTCATTCTTTAACAGTACCATACTCTTTAAAGCAGCGGTTTTAGCTAACTTTAGGGCAGCTTCGCTGGGCTTTGTTGATTGCCTGGCAGAATACGGCGATGGTTCCTCAAACAGGCCGAGCTTGAATTTTATTCGCAGGATTCTTTTGACCGCATCGTCCACAAGCTCTTGTGGTACGCGCCCGGTTTTTACCAGTTCTTCAAGATGCTCGGCGTAAGCGGAGCTTTGCATCTCCATATCGACGCCAGCAGTGATCGATTTATAGGCAACGTCTTTCAAATCCGAACAGAAACCGTGTTCTATCATCTCAGCCATCGAGGCCCAATCGCTGACTACAAAGCCCTGAAACCCCCACTCGTCACGCAGGATTTGCCGAAGGATAAAAGGATTGCCCGATGAGGGTACGCCGTTGATTTCGTTAAATGAAGTCATAATCGTTGCAACGCCTGCCTGCACGGCAGATTTGAAAGGCGGTAGATACTCATCTCGCAACAGGCCCTGCGGGATGTTAGCTGTATCGTAATCTCGTCCGCCTTCGGCTGCGCCGTAGCCTGCGAAATGCTTTGCGCAGGCAGCGATCGTGTTTGGGGCTGAAAGGTTGTCTCCCTGAAAGCCATGTACCATCGCAGCAGCCATGACACTGGCCAGATATGGGTCTTCACCAAAACCTTCCGCAATACGCCCCCATCTTGGATCGCGTGCGATGTCCATCATGGGCGCAAACGTCCAGTGAAAACCAGCCGACGTCGCTTCTTCGGCAGCGAGCCGGGCGCAGTTCCTGACAAGCTCGGCGTCCCAGGTGGCAGCCTGACCCAGTGGAATAGGAAAGATGGTACGAAATCCGTGAATCACATCCCTGGCCATGATAAGGGGAATTCCCAGCCGACTTTCTTCGACGGCGATGCGCTGAATTTCAAGGGAGGTTTTTGTATTAACCTCGTTTAGCATGGAGCCGATTCTGCCGTCTCTGAGCCGCTGTTTCAGCTCGTCTGGTATCTTTCCGCCGAAGGCGTTAATCTGGACCATCTGGCCGATCTTTTCCGGCAGGGTCATCTTCGTTAGAAGAGCCTCAACCTTTTCCTCGATATTGTTGTCACTCGCTGCAGCGCTGCGAAAGAAGCACAAAAGAATAACCAGCCAGAGGCAGCTATCCAGCACCGAAAGTTTAACATGTTTAATCCGCAGCATTTGCGTTCTCCTTAATTCGAACTGTAAAAGTCTAACCCTTAAAATTTCTATGTTACAGTCAAGTCCTTGATAGAGCTACACAAATTTATGGCAGAAAAAACGGTGGGGTGAGCCCCACTTTATAATTGAATTTTCGCTCATTTAGCCAGCGCTCAACAAGGCCCTTTGCGGCAATAACAAAAGGTTTAGCCCCCCAATTTTATTGGGGGGTCATCCCTCAAATCGTCAAACAAACCACGTCATGGCTTAGCCATGTAAGGTAAGCTTTAGCCCACCAAATCTTTGTTGACAACAATCTATCGCTAATATACATTGCCTGAGCATCCTGCCCTTGTTAAGAGGCAAGGAAGGTGTGGTTAATCCACTAATAATCAAATGTCGCAAGTAGAGGTCTAATATGATAGAAGATAGGAACATCCGTTTTGGCATTTTTTCAAGGCCGGTTTCTTTTAGCATTGCTGCAATTTTGTCCATCAGTTTGTTTTTGGCCTGCTCAGGCTACGCCCAGCAAAGCGTTGTTGAAAAATACGGCCAGCTTAGTGTCGAAGGAAATCGCATAGTTGACAAAGATGGCGATCCCGTCGTCCTGCGTGGCATGGCGCTCTATTGGAGCCAATGGAAAGGCCAATTCTATAACTCCGACGTGGTCAAATGGCTTCGCGATGATTGGCACTGCACTATTGTAAGGACCTCAATGGCCGTCGAAGCCGGCGGTTATTTAACAAATCCTGAAAGGGAAAAACAAAAGATTAAAACGGTTGTTCAAGCAGCTATCGACTTGGGAATTTATGTTATCATCGATTGGCACGACCATAATGCACACAGACACACCCGGCGGGCCCAGGCATTTTTCGAGGAGATGGCAAAGGCATACGGAAAGTATCCTAACGTTATCTATGAGATCTGGAACGAGCCACTCAATAGACATGACTGGAGCACAGTTATCAAACCATATCACCAAGCCATCATTCCGAAGATACGTGCTCACGACCCTAACAACATCATCGTATGCGGCACACAGAGCTGGTCCCAGGATGTCGATAAGGCGGCACAGGACCCGTTAAATTTCGACAACATTGCGTATAGCCTGCACTTCTATGCAGCTACACATAAACAATCTCTGCGTGGCAAAGCAACAGATGCGCTGGATAAAGGCATAGCACTGATGGTTACCGAATGGGGCACCAGTCAGGCCAACGGAGGTGGAAAGCTGGATTACAAAGAAACAGAAGAATGGCTCGATTTTCTTGACAAGAACTCACTGAGCTGGTGCAACTGGTCCGTGGCGGATTTGAATGAAACTTCAGTGGCGCTTAAGCCTGGCGCAAGCGCTACCGGCAATTGGATGTTAGATGATTTAAGCCCATCCGGCACCCTTGTCAGAGAGCAACTGCGAAACAAGAGTAACAGGCTAATAAATGAACTCAAGCAAGTCAGGCGACCGGACGTCATATATGTTCCAACACCGTATGAGGTGGTGGACAAAATGCTCGAGTTGGCTGAGGTTAAAAAGGATGATTTGCTCTACGACCTGGGCTGCGGCGACGGGCGGATTGTGGTGGCGGCAGCAAAAAAGTACGGCTGCAAAGCCGTGGGTTACGACATTGACCCCAAGCGGGTAAAAGAGTCGCTGGAAAATGTCAAAAAGAATAATGTCGCAGATCTGGTTACAATCGAACAGAAGGATATCTTCAAACTCGACATCAGCCAGGCCAATGTAATTACTCTATATTTGCTGCCTAGTCTGAATGTGAGATTAATCCCCCAATTAGAGAAGCTCAAACCCGGCTCGCGGGTTGTCTCGCACGACTTTGATATGAAAGGTGTAACTCCGGACAAAGTTGTAAAGGCCACTTCCGGCAGTAGCCATGTTGAGCATACGATTTATCTTTGGACCACTCCGTTGAAAAAAGAAAAGGTCGGCGACAAAGAAGCCGACTCCGATGAAAGCAAGTAACTCTCGAACACTCCTGAAGACCGCGAAAAACAATCGGGGGCCCATAGTGATTTACTATGGGCCCCGCGATAATGCAAAAAGCGTCGTCCTGATCCAGGTTTGCCTCAATCAGATTTATAAGCCTTCGGCTTAATGCTGGTGCTAAACTAATATTAAGGCTTTACTTTACCGGCACCATCTGCTTAGTGACGGAAAGTCGCACATTATCTATACCAGCCCAGTGGCCAACCTGCTTTGTTGCATTGGCAAATTCAATACCGAGCTTCTTACCGACAGATGCTGGAACATCACCGGCTACCAAGATCAGAGAGTACTCCGTCATTTCGCTGGTAAGAGCCACTTCGGCAACCGCAGCCGGGACTCTGGTGCCATTCTCATCGTAGTAGAGAATCATCTTTAAGGTCGTGTCCCTGAACATCGCTGCGTCCACTTTTAGCTCAATAACGTCACGACATCCAATAGTATGGTTAGTCAGTTGCCAGATCGAGGATTCAGTATTCCCGATATAAGCAGCCAAACTTCCATCGCTGGGTGTCCACCAGCTCACATCTGCTACGCCTATGTTACATATTGGCCCATCGGTGTTCCAACCAGGGACGTTTTCAATGTTTGTCTGGGTTCCTCCGGGTAGTTCAAAGCTGAAGTTTTCAACGTCAATATCAACAAGTGCTCTCTGGCCCATGAGGTAAAGAATCTCACCAGCAGACAAAGCCCGGTCGAAAATTCGTAATTCGTCGACCATACCATCCCAGTAACGCCCTGGCGCATCTGGGTTGTCACCGATAAATACGTTCTTGTCATTGATGCCTATAGGCTCAGTAGTAGGAAGGCTGTTGTCAAGCGCACCGTCCAGATATACACTGATGTTCGCACCATCAAACACTCCGGCCACATAGTGCCACTCGTCATAACCAACCGCAGTGACTCCATCAACCGAAGGCGTGTCGGGGGCGTTCCAAATGGAAATGCCGAAGTGGAACCTCGGATCCCAGCTCACGTTACCAAGTCTCCAGGCGTACTCACCCTTAGCAGCGATAGCTGCCCATTGATTGGCGATCGATCCAGCAGTTACCCATGCGGATACCGTTATCTCATTACCGGTGACGTCGAAAAGCGGATCGTAACCGCAATCCACATAGTCATCAAGACCGTCAAGGTCCAGTGCCATACCGACCTGTCCTTCGACGTAGTTCGGCTCACCCGTGTTCGGATCGCCCATAAAAACACCATGCAGTTCATTGCCGGAACTATCATCAGCATTATTCTCCAACGGATAATAAGCCACTAAGTTATCAACACCAGGTTCTGCAGGAACTGATCTATAACCTGCCAGGTAACGAACTTCATCATTAGACAGAGCCTTGCCGAAAATCTTCACCTCGTCGACAAGACCATCCCAGAAGCGTCCTGTCGCATCTGGATTGTCACCAATAAACACGTTCTTGTCATTAACGCCTATAGGCTCAGTGGTAGGAACGCTGTTGTCAAGCTCACCGTCCAGATATACATTGATGTTCGCACCATCAAACACACCAGCGACATGGTGCCACTCATCATAGCCAACCGCAGTGACTCCATCAACCGAAGGCGTGTCGGGAGCATTCCAAATGGAGATGCCAAAGTGGAACCTTGGATCCAGGTTCACGTTGCCAAGCCTCCAGGCGTATTCACCCTTAGCCACGGCAGCAATCCAAGCAGTGGGGATCGACCTGATTGTAACCCATGCTGAAACCGTCATCTCGCTGGTGAAATCGAAGACCGGATCATAGCCAC
>CAYNTC010000141.1:0-6268 GCA_964399795.1 uncultured Pirellulales bacterium
CTTCATCGTCGCGTACCATCCAACGCAAAAAAAGATTAAGGCGCTTGCTGGCACTACCCCTTGCAGGACTGGCTAATAAATACTTCAAACCAGCACTTACCTTTCCGCCGTTACCACGCGCATGGATGGCACACAGGCTATCGCAAAACTTCGATAACGCGCCAACGACATTATCATCACCAACACTATAGCCTTTTAGGAAGAACCCCTGGATACTGCCATCCTGTCTCAGAACATGCTTTAGCAGCACTAACAAATCAGCAATATCCTGCCCCGTCGTAAAGCGATGCTTGAAGCTGATTATTTTTCTGCGCCGTATTTCGTTAAAATTCCTAACAAAAGAATACGGACTCTCGCCCATGCGTTTGAATAATTCGGTCAGGCTTTTTTTAATTTGCTCAACCCTGCCATACGCCAAAGCTGCTGCTAAAAACGCGGCAACTTCCATATCAGAATACGTTTCATAGTGATATACAAACTGCAGCGGATCAGGCTCAATTAAATCGCGGTGATTATATTTAGCATACAAACTTTCCAGCACACGTCGTATTTTGAGCTGTTGTTTATTCACCAAGCACCGCCGATTTAAACTGGTCAAAACCCATCTTCTCTATCACAGAACCCAACCTCTGGTGTTGTTTTGCATTCGACTTATAGTACTGGATAACTTTATCGACCAACTCGATGGCTTGTTCCTCGGACAGGTCTTTAGCAAGCTCAAGTGCCAATCTGGGCTTAGCTCCGCCATTTCCACCTGCCAGGAACTTCCAGCCCTTCGGCATACCAACAAGGCCAATATCCTTAATGCAGGTCTCGGCACATTGATTGGGACAGCCGCTCACGCCGATCTTGAATTTACCCGGCAGCTCCATGCCATGATATTTGCTGTCCATCTTCAATCCGAGAGAAAGGCTGTCCTGTAAACCACGCTTGCAAAAAGTTGTACCCGGACATGCCTTCACGCTTCTCACGCACAAGCCCACCGCAAAGCCCGGTGACATTCCAAGTTCCGACCATACACTATCAACGTCTTTTTCGTCTAAGCCAACAACTGCGATTCTGGCAGCGCTTGTAATTTTTAACGCTTGCGCTCGATACTTCTCGGTTACATCAGCCAGCTTGCGAAGAGTCTGCGGCTGAACAACACCACAAGGAATATGCGGCGCTACTGCATAGGTCTTTCTGTCACGTTGAATAATGACCCCTTTTTCGCCATCCTGCAACATTGTGTCCTCCTGTCACGTCATACTTTGAATTGTTCAACTAACTCTTGTAACTTCAGCATGTTAATATCCCTATCATATAAAGGACGTTTATCCTCATGATAAACACCTGTGTTTTCCTCAAAAATAGTTCTCTTAGGATTGGTATAGAAAATCCCAAGTGGTAATTTGTCGGTCTCGGTAGCTCGCTTGAAAGCCTCGTTCCTGTCAGTGGCATTGTGAGAATCTTCAAGATAAAAGCAATGCTCCTTGAACCACTGATAGGTATTAATCCTATTATACGAGACGCAAGGCTGAAAAACATCGACAAGTGC
Source organism: uncultured Pirellulales bacterium (assembly GCA_964399795.1). Taxonomy (GTDB): domain Bacteria; phylum Planctomycetota; class Phycisphaerae; order Sedimentisphaerales; family Anaerobacaceae; genus CAYNTC01. The sequence goes on from CAYNTC010000141.1 coordinate 1,538, forward strand.
GTAGCCCTTATGTTGGATAGCCTCTTCGAATATCTGTTTGGTTTGCTCAGCATCGCCTGCAAAAGCCCTTGCGACAAAACTCGCATCAAGGGCAATAGCAACTGCGATAGGATTAAAAGGCTTAAGAAAAACACCTGCAACCTGAACGGGCGTTTTGAATCCGATCTGGCTGCTAGGCGATGCTTGACCCTTTGTTAAGCCATAAACCATATTGTTGTGGATGATATTTGTAATATTTGGATTTCGGCGTATAGTATGTATAAAATGGTTGCCTCCTTCACCATACATGTCCCCATCGCCACTTTCAGCTATTACAGTCAATGCTGGATTAGAAGCCTTTACCGCCGTGGCAGCAGGTAAAGCTCTACCATGCAATCCATTAAAAACATTACACTTGAAATAGTGCGGTATCTTCGCTGCCTGGCCTATACCTGATACCAAAACGAGGCTTGCTGGTTCAATTTGCAGTTCTGCCAAGGCTTGCTTCAAGATTTTCAGAATGGGAAAGTTGCCACAGCCCGGACACCATGCAACGTCAACATCATTCATATCAAAAATTTTAGCATCCATAAGGTGCTGTCCTAAGCTAATAAAGTCTGCAATTCGTCTACGACTTCTTCGACAGCAAAGTTCAGGCCATTGTACTTTAACATCTTCCTGTCTATATCAATTCCGAAATTGAGTTTTATTTGTTTCCCAAGCTGACTGGTTGCATTACCTTCAATGATTACGGTTTGATCCGCCGACTTCAAATAATCAACCGTGCCCGGATGTAAAGGATAGACCTGTTTATAATGCAATATAGCTGTATCCTCTCTGGATAGGTTCTCGATTGCCTCACGTACAATGTGATATGTCGAACCCCAGCAAATAATGAGATTTCTGTACTTTTTTGGCCCAACAAGTTCGGGGAGTATAATTTCCTTTCGTATCAATTCGAGCTTCTTTAATCGCTTATCAACCATCTTTTTTCGCAGATTAAGGTCCTCTGTGATGTGACCTTCGCTGCCGTGTTCATCGCTATCAACACAGACAAGGCCTTTTCCATAGCCGGGGATACCACGAGGAGAAATTCCACCCGCGGTGAGTTCATACCTTTGGTAAGCCTGCTTGGTTTTGATAAAATGTTTTTCTACCTTAATATCTTCCAGACTTAACCCAGCTATATTGTAGTAAGAATCAATCAGGTATTGGTCGGTAAGCACAAAGATTGGCACCTGGAATTTATCCGCAAGGTTGAACGCCTTTTGCGTCAGATGAAAGGCCTCTTGAAGTGTGCCCGGCGTAAGAATAATCCGGGGAAACTCACCGTGACCGGCATAAAGAGCAAGCTCAAGGTCTGCCTGCTCGGTTCTGGTCGGCAAACCGGTAGCTGGGCCCGGTCGCTGGGCAAGATGAATTACAACAGGTGTCTCCAACATCGCAGATAAGCTCAGTCCCTCTGTCATAAGCGCAAAGCCACCACCTGAAGTCGTCACCATCCCACGCGCGCCAGCGTACCACGCACCTATTGCCATATTTATAGCAGCTATTTCATCCTCAGCCTGCTCGGCAATTATTCCGAAGTCCCTTCCATGCTTGGCAAGAAATACAAGCACACCTGTAGAAGGTGACATCGGATAAGAAGACACAAAGTTGCACCCACCTGCTATCGCACCCAAACCTACAGCTTCGGCACCGCTGAGAAGAAGTTCGTCCTTGACTTGAGTGCCTGCGACTACATTAATGGTGATCTTACCTGAGCGTGCTAAATCAGTTCCGATTTTATAGCCGGCTTCTGCGGCCTTTATGTTGTTCTTTATGATTTCAGGTGACTTTGCAGAGAAGTAATCCTTTATATAGCCAGTAACCTGCTGCAAGTTCAGCCCGAGCAATCCTGCAATCGCCCCGACAGCTACAACGTTAGCGTAAATTGCGTTACCAATCTCAGATGCAATTTTGGTAAATGGCACATCAACAAACTGATATCCATTGTGTTTAGCTTTGTCTGCGATGATCTGTTTTTCCCCCAGGATGAGAGTATTAGGTGAGAGTCTCTCTTCAATATGTTCAATTGCACCCCTATCAAGGGCAATAAGGACATCAACTCTGCTAACCATAGCAGATACCCTGTAAGTTGACGCTCGTATCTCAGTAGAATTCATCCCGCCTCTGATTCGCGACATATATTCTTTCGTGGCAAAGACATGGAAACCAGCCAGTTTCAAAATTCTCGTCAATAGAAACTCGACAGTCTGAATGCCCTGGCCAGCCTGGCCACACAGAACGATCGAAATATCACCTTTGATTCTTGAAGTTGAGACTTTGCTCATAGGAGTCTGTACCTTTGACTCATTTTTAGGTGGGAACTGCCTCCCTGCATAGATGGACTGTTAATACGGCTCCAAATGGTGAAACTCGGCATTCTCTAGCCAAGTATCAGGTCGAGAAACAAATTGAATTATGTTATCCAAAAGAAGATAGTGCTTTTCTTCCTCTGCTGCGAGTTGCTGGAAAGTTTCCTTCTGGTCCTCCTGAGTAACTTCACTGGCCTTTTCAGAGTAGAAATCCTGGCTTTTCTTCTCGATATCCTGGGCCTTTTTGTAAAGCTCAACTTGCCGCGCATCAAAATCAAATGTGTCATCAGATTCCTTCATCTGGACAAAGATGTTCTTGGCATTGGTCAGCACCTGTGTTTGCTCCATTTGCGGGCTCTGCGTTTTCATTTGCTTGACAACATCGTAATGCTTGACCTCCTCGTCGGCGAGCATCGAAAATACGGTCTTCAAACCATTATTGTTAGTTTGTTCCGCTAATTGACGATAATATGCCTCGCCATCTTTTTCCATCTGCATAGCGTATTCAAATATGTCCATAATTCTTTTCCCTTCAAATTTGATATGACCCACGAGTACTATCTGGTACTAATTCCTTACCTAACAGCACAAAAAACTATAATGATAAGCTTCACCAACCCCTCAAACTTAAACGGAAGAATTGATGCAGGCTCTATTATGTGCCCAAAGTACGGAAAGTCAAGGTGTCGAAATATTTATCCTTCATAGTTGTTATCACCATCGGGGTAAAAAAGTTCTCATATTACAAAAAATTTTGTCCGCTTTTAGTACTATCAATTGCATCAGCATGTCTCAGCTATGGATTTGGAGCATTATCCTCAAGCCAATGATAAGCCATAAGCTCAAAATCTGTGAAGTTTACCACGCAGTCGCCATTTATGTCGCCTGCGATGATGGTTTCGCAAGGTGGCTTACCGAAATATGATTTGCTTGCCTCGGCTGTGCCGCCGTAGGCGCCTATATTTATCCTGCCGCCATTAGGAAATGGCTCATAGCCTACTGGACTATTTGGATCGCCTGCATCGATACACGGGCTGGTTACATCGTCCGCGACCCACACCTGTGTTTTCGGATCCCACCTACCTGCCTGGGATTTCAGATGGTAGTCACCATCGACCCAAAAGTCGTCCTGCTCATCCGATGTGCCGTTCGGGTCCCAGTATCCTGGATCAGCAAAGCACGGATCAGCATCGATATTGCCGTTGCCCCAGATGACGGGATGCCATATTTTACTACCAGATACGTTGCTATAACTAAATTTTACGATTATACCTGGATTAATGAAGATTTCAGCTAACACATCATTAGAGAAAATACATCCAGTAATCTCTACCGTTCCTATTTGTTCTTCCGAACTGCCTTCTAATAATGCAGAACTTGGGCCATTTGAAACAAGCGTACACTGTTTTAATCGTAGGGCGTTTCCAATGCTGGCTATCGCTGATCCTTGCCCATAAGAAACATTCCCGGCAAACAAGCAATTCGAAATGTCCAGTTGGTCGCAGTTCATGGTGATGATAGCGCCTCCAGATACTGCTATATTTGCGGTGAATCTGCTATCGACGAAAGCGATATGTGCTCTGAAACAAGCAACAGCCCCACCCTCGCCTAGAAGCTCTCCCACAGCACCATTTTGGTTGAACACACAGTTATTTATAATATACTCTCCTTCATCAATATAAATGGCGCCTCCCTGGCTGGCTGCAAGATTGAACTCAAATGTGCAACTGCGTACAATCAGATGACTCTCATAACTATAAAGCCCGCCACCGTAACCGGTCGGGTGCCGGGAAGGCTTGGAGCCGAGGATACACATTGCGCCTGTGATTGTAAAACCATCGAGGACTACCTCATCCTCCACCTCTCGGACTGTCACTACACGAAGAGAGTTATCGAGTCTGGAATGACCTATTGGACCTGAGGTGAAATTCCCATATCTTCCAATAGGCGGCAGATCATTATCCTTTAGATCCCCGGTAAGAACAGTCCTATACGTCTTAACGTCGCGCGTATTTGGATCGTCTTCCACAGTCCCAGCGAAGCCTCCAAGAAGAAATAAACCCCTGGTGAGTTGAAACGTAGCCGATTTATCCTCGGTCACATACCCAGCTCCCTGATCTGGTTGATAACTACCCTGGGCAACACGGATTTCTATCGGTTTTTGGGTAGAATTGGCATCAGCAAGTGCATCCTGAAGGTAAATGTATGCATCCACCCAGCTTGTGCCATTATTCGCACCGGCCGCATTGTCATCAACATAAATGATTTTAGGATATGAAGGGGATTGAACGATGGAAAGAAAAACAAACAGAAATGGAAAAATTGTCGGATGTATTTTGAGCTGCATATTTCCCTCCGAAGCCAGCCCAACTTGCTAAATGGTTTTACTTCTTTT